>JAYUZA010000416.1:0-10827 GCA_043752145.1 Flavobacteriales bacterium | reverse complement strand
GCAATTTGGCCGAAAGTTTTGAATCCAATGCGAGTGTAGACGTTGTTTATTCGGATGCGGTAACAGGAGCACGCACCATACAAATGTTGGGATTAAGCGGATTATATTCTCCCATTCAAATTGAAAATGTTCCCTATACGCGCGGTCTGGCTTCTAATTTCGGGATGAGTTTTATTCCCGGAACCTGGTTGGATGGAATTCAAATTACAAAAGGCGTAGGAAGTGTTGTGAACGGATTTGAGTCAATGGCAGGGATGATCAACATTGAATTGCTGAAACCCGAAAAGGATAAAACAGAAAGATTGTTTGTGAATGTTTATGGAAGTTCAATGGGTCGTGCGGAAGCAAATATTCATTTAGGAAAGAAAATGAAGAAAGACTGGTCAACAATTTTGTTTCTGCATGGCAGTTCAAATTTTGCAGAGAACGATATGAATGACGATAATTTCAGAGATAATCCGTTAAGCAACCAATTAAACGTAATGAACCGCTGGAAGCACAATGGCAAAAAAGCCGAACAGGTTATCATGATCCATTCGTTGGTGGACGATAAAATAGGGGGCCAAATTGGAGCTAACAAATCGCTTACCGACTTTACGTATTACGGAGCCAATGTAAATACGCAAATGCACCAGGTGTATTTTAAGAACGGTTTTTTATTTCCTAAAAAAGCTGTGGCAAGTTTAGGTCTTATTGGGAGTTATCGGTATCAGCAAAACAATTCAAATTTTGGAACGCGGGTGTTTAATGCAGAGCAGCAATCGGGATATTTTAATTCCATTTATGCAGATTATATTGGCAATACATTTCATACATTTAAAGCAGGCACATCGTTTATTTACGACCAAACAAGCTTTGTTTTAAATGGTGTTACAACAAATCAAACCGAATATATTCCGGGAGCGTATTTTGAGTATAGTTATATTCCTAATCCACTTTTTAGTTTATTGATCGGAAATCGGGTCGATTATCATAATCAATTTGGCTTGCAGTATACACCACGCATTCATTTAAAATATCAGTTTACCGAAAAATCATCTTTAAGAGCTTTGGCAGGAACAGGATTCAGAACGTCTAAAACCATCATGGAAAACATTTCGGCACTGGCGTCCTCAAGAACAATTATCATTGACTCGAATTTGAGGCCTGAGAAAGCGTTTAATACAGGGATCAGTTTTACGCAGGAATTTAAAGTAGGCAAAAACAACTGGATGTTCAATGTTGATTATTATTATACCGAATTTTTAAATCAGGTAGTCGTAGATTATGATATGGATGTGCATGAATTAAACATGTATAATTTAACGGGAGAATCCTTTGCGCACAGTTTTCAGGTCGATCTTGATATGATGATCACCAAAACCCTGCAATTTAAAGTAGCGTATAAGTATTATGACGTTAAACAAACCGTGAACAATGTTCTACAGCAAAAAGCCATGGTTTCGCCTAATAGAATAATGGCGAACCTTTCATTTAAAACCGAGAATAAAAAATGGAAACTGGATTTAATAACCAATTGGATAGATGCCCCAAGGGTACCAAATACGGAGGCAAATCCTGTAGCATATCAGTTTGGCAAAAAGGGAGAACAGTTGTACATCATGCATTTTCAGCTAACCAAGTTGTTCAAAAAATTTGAAACATATTTGGGAGTTGAGAACATATTGAATCAAACACAGTACAATGCCATATTGGCTCCTAACGATGCGTTTGGTCCGTATTTTGATGCAAGTATGATATGGGGACCTTTGAACGGACGGGTGATATATGGAGGAGTAAGATATAGTTTAAGGAAATAAAGGAAAATCAGAAAAGTGAAATCAGAAACGCATTAGCGTTCAATGACACAAATAAAAACAAATTGTGACGGAATTAAATCAAAAAACAGAAGAAAATGAAAACACTAAAAAGTATAATGGCAGCAGGAGCAATGTTCCTGTTGTTAGCCTTCACAGGAAAAGAAACAAAAATAGTTGAGATCAAAACATCAACAGTTTGTGACATGTGTAAGGAGAGAATTGAACGCGAGCTTGTATTTGAATCGGGCATCAAGTCGGTAAAAGTCGATTTAAAAGCCAACACTATTACGGTTAAATATCGTACCGATAAAACGAATCCTGAAACTATTCGAAAAGCAGTTGCCAATATGGGTTATTGGGCCGATGATGTACCAGCTAACGAAGCAGCATTTAATAAATTGCCCGAATGTTGTAAGAATGAAGGATGCGGAAAGAAAAAATAGTTGTCAGTTCTCAGTGGTCCGTTGTCAGGGGGAGCCAGGTTTTAGGCTGCCCCCCTTTGGGCCGGGCTATCGGCTTTACTCCTCGTTCGTGAGTACACTCACTGTGGGGTATCACCTCTATCCCTGGCAGAAAATTTAAAAGAAAGGTTCTGTCAAATTTAAATGCAGAGGTGCTTTAACAGTGATTGCATTTAAACACTTTTTTTTAAACTCAGTTTTATCAAAGTATTCAGTGTTAACCTTTACTTTTTCTTGAAAATATTCGGCATTTTCCTTACAAAAGGAATAATTGCCGTCATGTTTTATATCAGTGGTTTCGTAATTAATTATTTTAAGCATATAAGGAATATCAGTGTCAACAATAGTATAGATGTAAAAAACGCTTATTTGAACTAAAATCTGGGCGTAATCAATTTGTGTGAAGGCAGAATCTGCGTCATACTTAACATATAAGTCACAAACTTTACCATTCAATTTAGTCTTTTTTTGTTTGTAAAAGACCTCTTCTTTAGCTACCTGAAATAATTTTTCAGGGTGAAAAAAATTAATATTATTCTCAGATTCTATATAGGGAATAGAATCAAATAATATTCCTTCCCTTCTTTTGATTTCTTTTTCTGCGATATATACTTTGTCGTAACGACCCAAAGAATCGTAAAGTAGAGTTTGAATTCGGATCTTATTTTTTTGTGAAGTTATTAAATGTAGGTACGTAAAATTGTATCCGTTAGTGAAAATCGTATCAGAAATATAATTAACAACGGCAGCCTTCTTAATTAAAATGGTTGTTTTACAGGATAAAAATGAGATTAAAATGAATCCCATTAGAATTTTCAGATAGCTACTATTTATATCTGCAAATTGAGCTTGCCTCTTTTTAGTCATTTCAACAAATATACCTTTTTTCACATGCCTCCTAACAACAAACAACAAACCCCTATTTCACTAACTCACATTTACTCATTTTAATATAATGAATTTCGCCAACGGCACCTTGTATGTACTCACCTTTTTCGTTTTTCAGATCCTCGGCAGTATTTGTGCGCGTTTCTAAAATTCCGGTAACACGCACCTGCTTTTTATAATAACCTTCTTTGTCCCAATCAATTTTTCCTTCAATATAAAACGTGCCACTTTTATTGATCACTACTGCTCCAAGCTTTGCGTGTTCAGCAGCGCCAACTACAGTTACTTCATTGCCGTTCTTGGTTATTTTTTGTTGCGGTTTACAGGCAAAAAACAATAATGTAACTAATGAAAAATATTTTATCATAAATTTTTTATTTAGGTTCGTTTATTTTTTCTTTTTAAGATGGCAATTACAATAATTAAAGCAACAATGATAAGAACGAAAATCCCTATGACAAAATAAAGATCCATAGAACCGTTACCAGCCATTTGTCTGTTTTGCATTTGCATTTTTAATTTCGATAGCTTTTTCATTTCAACTACCTTAATACTATCAGCTATGAGTTTTTTATCATACTCATATTGTAGCTCCATGCGTATTCTTGTTTTTGCTTCTTCGTAAGCAATAATGCTATCGTTTAATACATTATATGTTTTTCGGTATTCAAGCTCGGCTTTTGCATTTCCTGTTTTTGCCGAAATATTAGCCATTAAAAGATAAGCCTCGCTTAATTGTTTTACATTTCCAATATTTTGTGCGACAGATAAAGCTTTTATTCCGTATTCATGTGCCTTGGCATAATTACCCGATAGTAGATAGACCTCACTAAGCAACATAGACGCATTACAGGTAGTGGATTCATCATTGGTTTCTTTAGTAATGGAAAGACTTTTTAATAGAAACTCAATTGCTTTTTTGTATTGAATTTTCAACTTGTAAAGATTTCCCAGCTCGTATAATATGTCAGCCATTCCGTCCTTATCCCCAGACGCTGTTTTTAATTGAAGTACTTTTTCAAAGTATGCCTGACTTTTTTCATAATCCTTTTGCCCTGAATAAATTTGTCCAAACATTGTGAGCACGAGACTTATTAATTCTTTGTCATCTGCTTCCTCCGCAATGTCGTAGCTCTTTTGAAGGCATTCAAGTGCAGTGGTAGTGTCAGAAGTAAGACAATAAACATAGCTTAGATTATAAGTTGAATGCGCGATCCCGTTTTTATCATTTAGCTCATGTGCAATTTTCAAGGCACGTTTTAGGTGAACCAGCGCCTTATTATAATCTGCCTGCTGGACGTATGTTGCAGATAAATTACTTAAGGCCGCTCGCATCATTTTTTTATTTCCGGTTTTTTTTGCCTTGTCGTATACTAAATTGTAATACTCTAGCGCCTTTATAAACACCCCTTGAACCGAGTATGCATTTCCTATGGCGTTTAGTGCGTTAATTACCCCTTCTTTAATCCCTTTTTTTTCTGCCAACTCAAGCATAAGTCTACCTATTTTAAGACAGGTATCAGGATTTTGATACATATAGAAATATGCAGCATCTTCAAGCGCATTCAGTCGGGCCGTATCGGACAAAGATGTGTTTTTATATTTCTTCAGGAATAAAGCCGGTTCCTGAGCCATAACGGTCGTTGATGGAAACAGAAGGAAGAAAGCAATTACTATTTTTAAAAAAATAAATTTCATGATAGCGTAAATCTATAAAACATTTTGATTAGTTGAGTAAGAATAAACATCCGACTATTCTAAAAAGCCGTAGATTTAAACAAATGTTAGGCAAGAAATTTTTCAGTCTGAGTATAGCTATCCACCTTGGAATTCTGTCGTATGGGCAAAGCGATACCCTTACGCAAAACAAGGGCATGTTTACCTATACTTACGAAAACGACTTGTTTACGGCAACCGACCGCTATTATACACAAGGTATAAAACCCGAATTTGTTCATCCGGCATTAAGCAAAATCCCCACGCAAAAAATTTTATTGCTTCCAAAGAACGCGACTCAAAAAGTATATGGGATAAACGCGACACAACTTTGTTTTACACCCCGTAGCATTCGGTACGACACAATAAAAACAGGCGAAAGACCCTATTCGGCAAGCATGTTCGTTTCACATTTTTTGGTTTCAAACAACAATAGGCAAAATGTACGGGTAACCTCTAAAATTGATCTGGGAATTATAGGTCCTTGCGCGGTTTGCGAGCAGGAACAAAAGGGAATTCATAAAGCGTTAAAAAATATTCAACCTTTAGGATGGGAATATCAGTTAAAGACCGATGTGTTGTTGAATTATTCGGTTGGTATCGATAAAGCTGTAATTGTTCAACCCAACGTTGAATTTATAGCACTAAGTCGCTTGCGTTTCGGAACCATTAACACCGATATGGGTTTTGGTTATTTGTTGCGATTCGGGAAAATGAACGGCTATTTTAACGCGTATGGTTTGACCGGTAACAGAAAAAAATTTCAATTCGCTTTGTATGCGAAAGGATTTGCAAATTTTATTGCATACAATGCCTATTTGCAGGGCGGTATTTTCAGTAAGGATATTTATACCCTTTCTTCATCCGATATCACAAGACTTGTAGCAACAATGGAAACAGGAATTAACATTTCGTTTCAAAAATTTGGTTTTGGCTATAACCTTCATTGGATAAGCCCCGAGTTTGCGCAGGGTATTATACATGGCTGGGGAGGTTGTTACCTTTCATTTGGCTTTTAAAGGCAATAAAATACGTTAAAACACCTATGCTTTACAGCTTGTTAAGCATGATATTTTAATTATCTTTGTCATTGCATTCAGCAGTCAAAACAAGTGTTCAAAAACGTCTTAAATAGGTTGAAAGGCTTTGCTTTTTTAGCAATGAGTTTGTTCTGTTTAAGTTCTTATTCTTTAGCCCCGACCAAAAAAGCAAAAGGCGATGATGAAAAATGGAAAAAGAAATATACTGTTTTCAACGATCGTTCCACTGAAAATCCCGATTCATGTGTAAAGGCTGCTAAACTTTGGGTGCAGGAAATTATTTCAAAAGGTGATAATGCCTGGAAAAGTAAAGCCCTTTGCATGCTTGGAAAATCGCAGTATTACGCAAAGCAATATGTGGAGGCCGAACAAACCTTGCAACAATGCCTTGTTTTGGAAGATGAATTCAATAACCAGGACGTGATGGGCATCAGCAATCATTATTTAGCCATGATACTTTATAATGCCGATAAGTACGATGAAGCCACACCCTATTTCAAAAAAGCTATCAAGTCATTAACGTTAACCGATGAACGATGGCTGCAAGCAACCTGCAGATTTATTTATGGATACGTTTTATATACACAAAAAAAAGTTGACCCCTCGCGTGAGCAATTGACAGAAGCCGCTGTGTTGTTTGAAAAATTTGTGGATTCAAAAAGTCTTGCCGACACGTATAAATATCTTGGTGATGTTGAATATTACATAGCCGAAAATCACAAGAACGCGGTTGAGGCCTATTCGAATTCGGCATTAAAGTATGAAACCACCGGCTATAAAGAAAAGGCAGCATACAGTAATTTATTGGTAGGAGAACTCAATTCTTTTCATTTAAATGATAATGAAAAGGCGGCCGAGTACTATAAAAAAGCGTATGATTATTATGTAACGTCAGAAGATAAAAAACAACTGGCTTTCGTAGCAAAAGCAATTGGCGATCTATATCACACCATGCAACGGTATGAAGAAGCTTTGACCTTTTTAATAAAAGCGGCCGAAGAATACAAGGCGTTGGATCTTCCCATGAAAGAAGGTGATTGTTATCGCGTATTGGCTAATATTAATTATTTTGCGGGGAATTATCCCAACGCATTAAAATATTATCGCGCAAGTTTACAGGCTTTTGAAAAAGCAAAAAGTTCCGATGGAATGGCCGGAGCTTATGTTGGCTTGGGAAATTTTTATCAAAGTCGCAACGAATATGAAAAAGCCAAAGAAATGTTCGATAAAAGCGTTGAGTTGTACAATAGTGACGAATCAAAAAACTATGCGGGACTTTCAAGCGCCTACATTGGCTTAGGAAACTATTACGATAATATTTCTGATTTTGACAATGCGTTAAAATACTATTTATTGTCGATGGAAGTCGAAGACAAAGGAGGCGCATCACAGAGCGATAAATCAGTTGCGTTGATGAATATTGCCAATATTTACATGTCGCGCGATGACGATGTAAATACCGAGAAGTATTTACAAAAAGCTGTTGAGGAAGCCGACCGAACCAATAACACGCACCGTAAGGCTTCGGCATTGAAATTGCGCGGGGTGTATTATAACCGTAAAAAGGAATCGCAAAAGGCATTGGATGACTGTTCACTGGCGCTAAAAACATTTGAAAAACTTGGCTTATTGCCACAGGAACGAGAGTGTTATAGTTGCATGTATTATGCTGCCTATAATTTACAATTATATCAGGATGCCTTAACCTATTATGCCGGATACATTAGCGCACGCGACAGTATAAACAACGAAAAACGCAATACCGAGATCAATAAACGCGAATTGCAATACGATTATGAATTAAAGGAAAGTAAGCTTAAACTCGAAGAGGAGAAAAAGCAATTTGCTTTGCAGGAAGAAATAAAGCGAAAACAATTGTTTTTTGATTTTGAAGCAAAGCAGGCACGATATAAAGCATCTACAGAAAAAAAGGAAATTGCTTTTCACGAAGAAATGAAACGAAAGCAATTGGCATTTGCTTATAACCGCAAACAGGATTCAACTAAACTGGTAACAGCAAAAAGCGAGTTGACGCTAAAACGTTCGATTCAGGAAGAACAAATACGCAACGAGGATCAAAAACGATTGAACAATTGGTTGTTTGGAGGCCTTGCCGTTTTTGCTTTTTTAATGCTTATTATTTTAAAAGGGTATGCCGATAAGCGAAAAGCAAATAAAATAATAATCAAGCAAAAAGAAGAGACCGAGCATCAGAAAGAAATTATTGAGTTGAAAGGAATGCAGCTGGAGGAAAAAAATAAAGAAATTATCGATTCAATAAATTATGCCCGAAGATTACAGGAAGCAATTTTACCTCCCAATAAGTTGGTAAATCAGTTTTTAGTCGATTCATTTATTCTTTATAAACCACGTGATATAGTTGCCGGAGATTTTTATTGGATGGAATCCGTAGCTTCAGCGAAGGATTCCGAAGGGATAGAGCAAGAAAAAATTCTTTTTGCTGTGGCCGATTGCACGGGACACGGTGTGCCGGGAGCAATGGTGAGTGTTGTATGTTCGGGAGCTTTAAATCGTTCGGTAAAGGAATTTCATCTTACCCAACCCGGAGAAATTCTTGACAAAGTTCGTGAATTGGTTTTGGAAACATTTTCGAAGAGCGAACGTGAGGTAAAAGACGGAATGGACATAAGTTTATGTTTACTTGATCTGAAAAAAAATGAATTAAAATGGGCGGGAGCCAACAATCCACTTTGGATTCTGCGTAAATCAACAACCGATGTAGAGTCATTTTCAACCAATCCAAATGATGAGAAGATTACTACTGAGAACAAGGAATTGGTGAGCCACGAAATAATTGAACTTAAACCCGACAAACAACCCATTGGTGCAACAGAGAAGCCCGCACCTTTTACCACGCAAACGGTAAAGCTGATGAAAGGAGATATTTTGTATATGTCAACCGATGGATATGCGGACCAGTTCGGAGGCAACAAGGGAAAAAAATTCAAGGATTCAAATATGAAAAAATTCCTGTTGGAAATATGTACCCAACCAATGGACAAGCAGTCAAAATTACTGGATGAGCAGATCGAAATATGGAAAGGCAGCCTTGAACAGGTTGACGATATATGCGTTGCAGGCGTTAGGATTTAAACGTTTTTTCCTTGAAATTTCGGTCGCTAAGGTGCTGTACTCAACAAATATTCTGTAGTTTAGTCCCGTCTGCCGGTCTTCAGCAATACATAAAATTACAGCGGCCCGGAGACATGAACCAATGAAACGAAAACCATCGACCGCGCTAAATTTTTTATTACCAACTTTGGTGATCTTTGGTGCCGGACTTATTTGGTATATCATTTGCAAACTAAAGGTTGTTCCTGCTTATCAACTTCCGTCACCGGGAATGGTTTTCGCAAGCATTAAAGAAGAAATAGCTGCAGGTCGTTTGTTTAACGACATTGTTGCATCGCTTTGGCGCGTCACAGTAGGATTTATTATATCGGCAGCCTTGGGAATTCCTTTAGGCCTTTGGTTAGGTCAGCATATGATGGCACGCAAAGCACTTTTGCCCATCTTAAATTTTTTCCGTTTCCTTTCACCGCTGGCATGGATCCCCTTCGCCATTTTATGGTTTCACATTGGCGATAAGCCTGCAATTTTTTTATTGTTCATGGCTACTTTTTTTCCCTTGCTGCTTTCAACCCTTGCTGCTGTTGCAAGCATTCCCAGTATTTATTTTCTCGTAGCAAAAGATTATAATTATAAAGGTCGTGAATTGCTTACCAAGGTAACATTCCCTGCAGTGTTACCACAGATCATTACAGCTATGCGCGTAAGTTGCGGAATAGCATGGGTCGTTATTGTTGCTGCCGAAATGGTGGGTTGTCAGGACGGATTGGGTTTCGGGCTTTGGGATTCACGAAATGCTTTGCGATTGGATACAGCTGTAAGTTATATGTTAGTTATTGGTCTTTTAGGAATGGCAATGGATCGATTATTAGTGCAATTATCAAAATTACCAACGGTACGATGGGGTTATGAGCGATAGCGGAAAAAATAAATTGGTTCTTGCAAACGTATCTCATAGTTACGGTGATCTGGCTGTTTTAAAAAATTTAAATATCACGGTAAATCCCGGTGAATTTGCTGTGCTTGTCGGTCCTTCGGGTTGCGGTAAAACAACCCTATTAAATTTATTATCCGGATTTCTAAAACCAGCACAGGGAAGTGTTCACACGGAAGGGATCATTCGAACAGTTTATCAGCAGGATGGACTTTTTCCGTGGTTAACCGTTGCCGAAAATATTGGTATGGGTTTGCGTGAAATACCTAACGAGGCACAACGTGAAAGAGAATTAAACGAATTATTTGACCTCATCCATTTAAAAGGATTTGAAAACCATTATCCGCACGAATTATCGGGCGGCATGAAACAGCGTGTTGAAATTGCAAGAGTTTTGGCAGGCGATAGTGATATTTTATTAATGGATGAACCTTTTTCTGCTCTCGATTATCAAACGCGTTTACGCATGAGGCGCGAATTAAATCGTTTATTGGTAAAACGTCCACGTACAGTGGTTTTTGTTACACACGACATTGAAGAAGCAGCCCAATTGGCCGACAGAGTTTTAGTTTTATCAAACCGACCTGCGGGCATTTGCAAAGAATTAAAAATAAATACACCTCGTCCAAGAGACCTGGGAAATCCCGAAGTGATAAGTGCCATGAAAACTATTTTAGATGAATTGGGTTTGCACACATCAAGTAATGCTGATGAATTGAATTTTGAAGATAAATGAGCAATTAAATTTTAAAATGAGATCAGGAAAAACAAAAATAATTGTGGTTGCAATTTTGATCGTAGGCACGCTTGCATTGCTTCGTTTTAAACCATGGCAGTCAAATAAAAACACTACGCAAAACGATACAATTCACAACGGACCAAACCAAAGCGCAAAGCGT
>JAYUZA010000415.1:0-10885 GCA_043752145.1 Flavobacteriales bacterium | reverse complement strand
TTTTTGGAGCGATGTAATAAGCGTATCGCGCATCCATTTACGTGTGGGATATATGCGGTAAGCGGGGTTTGTTTGCGCATAAAATTTTTCCTGATAAGTAGATTTACCAAGATCGGGTATGATAAGGGTATAACCGTTTTTTAAAGCAAGGGTACAAAAATCGGTTTTATCACACCATTGCATATAGGGTAAATTATAACCGTGTAAGAGAAGAATGGTGCCTTTGTTTTTGACCGAAGGATATTTTATTTGCACATTAACCTTGAACGTTTTGTGCTGAAATGACACAAGCGTATCGTGTTGCGCCATTGCGCAGTTACAGATCGTAATTAATATAAAGAGTAAAATTCTGGTCATAAAAAATCCCGCTCTCCTGAGTTTATCGCAGGAGACGGGATCCATATTGCAAATATTATGCTTCTTTTTGTAAAGCCTGAATGGTCTTGAGCATTTTTTCGGCCTGACCTTTATTAAATTCACCGGCAGGATTGCTGCGAATGGTAAAATCTGTTCCTTCAAGTTTTACAACACCAAATACGTGATAAAACGGTTTACTTCCGGCACCACCTTTAAGGCTTGCTTCGTAAAAAATACAGGTTGGTTTATCTACTTCATATTTCAGATCATAGATACCCGTGTCGTCTAATTTCTTTTTTTCAGCGGCAACATATTTACCTGTTCCGTCACCTTCTTCAAGCACAATGCTGTATTTTTCACCAACGTTTACCTGCCATGAAATACCTTCAATAATAACTGAATCCATAACCGGGAAAGGAGCTCCGTTTGGACCTGTTTCATCGGCAACCATGATCTTTGCATTTAATCCTGCACCACTTAGGTCATATTCTTTCATTCCCTCAAGGTTTACTTCACCCGACTCAACATCGGTTGAATCTGAACCATCCGTTTTACCTTCTCCTTTACCACCACATGAGTTAAGCATTAAGGCAAGTGCTATAATTGAAAGACTGAATAAATTCTTCATACGTATTATTTTTATCAAAAATACACTTTTTATGGAATTGTTTGGCATTAATTGAATAAGAACTTAATTAACTCGCTTACAGAGGGGCGGAAATAAAAAACCCCTGCAAAATGGTCGCAGGGGTTTTAGTATTTTGAGCCGGTTAAGCGTAATGCAAACGGCTTATTTTCCTCCGGGTTTGTTATTTGCCGGGGTGTTATTTACCGGTGTAGCTGGTGGAACCACCGACTTTTCAAGTTCTTTTACAACCAATTCCTGTAAATCGTTACCACCTTCGTAATATACAAGTGTTCCGGTATCAATTACATAATTAATACCTTGTGCTTTTGCAACTTTAGCAATGGCGTCTTTCACACGTTTTATAATGGGATCCATGAAAAGTTTTTCCTTTTTTTGAAGGTTTTCGTTATGGGTTTGTTCAAATTCCCCCATTTTTTTTTCATAATCAAGAATGTCGCCATATCGCGATTGCTTAAGAGTTTCATCCATTGTTCCTGCTGCAACATCTTTTTCAAAGGTGGATACCATTAGGTCATACTTTGCTTTATAAGCCTCATATTCCTTCATCCTTTCCTGGTTAAATTTTTCTATCTCAAGTTTTGCTTTCGTATAATCAGGTAATGAAAGCACCAGTTTTTGTGAATCAACATGCCCTGTTTTTTGCGCATTTGAAGCATTGGTCCCTAAGAACAAAACCCCTGCTATGATGTAAATTAATTTCTTCATTTTGTTTGTTTATATAGTTGTAAAATTAGCTTTTTGAGGCAATAGGCATAAGCCAATAGCCATTAGTTTATGTTTAATTTTTTAATAACCGCTTCGGTCTTGTCGTTTTTTGGGTCGGCATACAAAATGTTCGCATTGTTCGCTTTATCAAACACAAATGTATAAGAGCCTTGTTCGGCAATTTCCTTTATAGCTTTATATATCTTTTCCTGTACAGGCTTTATCCATTCCTGGCGTTTGGTGAACAACTCACCGTTCACACCAAACTTGGCTTTTTGAAAATCCTTCACTTCTTTTTCTTTTGCAGCAATTTCTTCCTGACGTTTAATTTTCATGTCTTCAGGTAACAGAATCTGCTCCTTTTGATAATCCTGGAACAACTTTTCAACTTCCTTATACTTTGTTTCAACTTCTTTTTGCCAGCTGGCCGAAAGATCATCCAGCTTTTTTTGTGCCTCTTTATATTCGGGCATTTTTTCAAGAATGTATTGACTGTCGACATACGCAAATTTTTGCGCCTGTGCCGTTGAGCCGATACCGATAAACAATGCTAATGCAATTAAAAACCTTTTACTCATCATAATTTTGTTCTTTACTAGTTGTATTCGTGAACCGATTACGGTTTCATTTTTATACTTATTTATTATAGTTCTCCAAGATTCATGCCAATGGTAAAGTGGAACTGGCTTTTTTGCATTCCTTCTCTAAACGGAAGGGTGTCTAAACGCCATGCATAATCAAATCCCAACATTCCAAACATAGGCAAAAATAATCTAACACCAACTCCTGCAGAACGATATACTTCAAATGGGTTAACTTTTCTTAACTCCGACCAGGTTTTTCCACCATCGGTAAAGCCCAGTAAGAATACTGTTGCGCTTGGGTTGAGTGAAATAGGGTAGCGTAATTCTATCGTGTATTTAGCGATATAAGGATCTCCAAACGTAGAGGAAACCGAATTGTCATCATAACCCCTTAAGGCGATGATTTCACGGCCAAAATAGAAGTTTACCCCTGTAAGACCACTACCACCCATGTAGAATCGTTCAAATGGCGATTCGCCAACTTTTTTGTTCCACGGTAACAAGAAACCAAAACCCGTACGTGCATTCAATACCAATTTCTTATTTTTTGTTAAAGGAAGGAAATACGAGGCAGTGAATTTAAATTTGGCGTACTCCAATAAATTGAATTTTTGCTGATCCGATAAAACACTATAGTCTTTGCCGTTGAATAACGAATATGGAGCCGTGGTTTTGGCAGTAAAGGTAATGTTTGACCCTTCGCGCGGGTAAATAGGCTGACTAATAGAGTTACGGCTTAAGGTAAAGCGATAGGCAAGGTTATTTACGTAGCCATCGGAGAATGAAAACAAACCGCTGAATCTTTGAAGATCGTAATACTGATAACTAATCTCATGGTAAACCGAAAAATAATCATCAGGCCATTTTAATCTTTTTCCTAAACCAACCGAAGCACCGTAAATCTTGAATTTACTTTTTAAAGGGTCCTTGAATTTTAATGCATCGTTGGAAGTAAATGTATGATATCCGTTTACGCTTAATGAATTTGGTTTTTTACCGCCTAACCATGGCTCAACGAACGATAAATTATACCCTTGGTAATAAGCTCCGGTCGATTGACAATTTAAACTTAATTGTTGTCCATCACCGCTTGGCAATGGTCGCCATGCCGAGCCTTTAAAGAAGTTTCTGGCCGAGAAATTACTTATGGTCAAGCCAACGGTACCAATAATACGGCCACCACCCCAACCGCCCGAGAGTTGTATCTGATCGCTTGGTTTTTCTTCAACCGTATATTCAATGTCAACAGTTCCCGAAGCGGGATCTGGAATTGGATTTACACCCATTTTTTCGGGATCAAAATAATTCATTTGCGAGAGTTCGCGTTGGGTACGAATAATGGCATCGCGGCTAAAAAGATCGCCCGGTTTTGTACGTATTTCCCTGCGAATAATATGATCGTTGGTCTTGGTATTGCCTTTAATTATAATGTCGCGTATACGTGCCTGCTTTCCTTCGGTAATGCGCATTTCGTAGTCGATAGAGTCGTTGGTGATACGTATCTCAACGGGTGTTACACTGAAGAAAAGATAACCATTATCCATGTAAAGAGAGGTAATGTCGCCACCGTTTTGGTTCATGTATAAATGCGATTCTAATTCGCCCTGATCATATACATCGCCTTTTTTAATACTTAAAACAGTATCCAGAAAGCCTGATCGGTATTTACTGTTCCCGATCCAGGTAATGTTGCGGAAAAAATAACGCTTGCCTTCTTCAATTTTAATTTTTATAGCAATTGTTTTGGCATCGTAATCGTAAACTGTATCAAAAACAATAACGGCATCGCGATACCCCTTGTCGTAATATTTATCTAAAATGGAAGCTTTATCGGTTTTATATTCCGAATGTAAGAACTTTGACGCTTTCCACAATCTCCACCATTTTTTGCGCTTGGTCTCTTTCATGGTACGGTAAAGTTTACCGTGTTTGAAAACAGTTACTCCTTCAAAATCAATTTTTTTGATTTTAATTTTAGGGCCTTTAATAATTTTAAGTTTGATGTATTGCGAATTAGCCATGAGGGTATCGGGACCTGTTTCCAATTCGATTTTGGTGCGATGATAACCTTTTTCTACAAAAAAATCTTTGGCAATTCTCCTTACGTTGTACATCATGTCTTCGGTAATGAGTTTGCCTTTATAAAGGTCGAGTGTTTCGTACAGGTTTTCAAATTCTTTTTTGCGTGCTCCACCGTCAGGAATAAGCCTGCTAAGGCGCCTACGCTCGGTAACATATATAACTAAAAAAACATCATTGCCCACAACTTTTTCAACATCAATGCGAATATTAGAAAACAATTTTTGTTCCCATAATTTTTTAATGGCTTTTGGAATGGCTTCTCCCGGAATTTTAATGAGGTCATTTTCCTTTAGTTCTGATAATAAAATAATGGCATTTTCGTCAAGGCCAGGCGCACCGTCAACACGTACTTTTGCCAGGTTATATTCATGCGATACAGTAAGATCCACCTCATTAAACTGCGTATATCCAATTACGTTAGTAAATAAAAAAACAAGAAATGGTGCTATGTATTTAATGGATCTCATTTTTTGTTTAACTTAAGGTATTGCTTGAATTTCCTAATTGTTCGGTTACCATTCCAAACCTGCGTTCACGTTTTTGGTATTCGTATATAGCCTGGTAAAAATTTTCTTTTTTAAAATCGGGCCACATAAGATCAAAAAACACAAATTCACTGTAGGCTAATTGCCATAGTAAAAAATTACTCACACGGTGTTCGCCACTGGTACGTATTAACAGTTCGGGATCAGGAATATTGTGTGTTTGCAAATTTTTACTGATCAAGGACTCGGTTATATCTTCGGGATTTAATTCACCGGCTTTTATTTTTACGGCCAGTTCTTTAAATGCACGGGTAATTTCCCATTTTGAACTATAACTCAAAGCCAGTACCAGTGTTATGCGTGTATTTTTTTTGGTTTCGTCCATGGCTTTTTGCAAAGCGTTACGACACGAAAGCGGTAAATTCTCGGTATCGCCAATGGCCATTAAGCGAACTTCATTTTCATTAAGGGATTTTATTTCGCTTGCAATGGTTTTTACTAAAAGATCCATAAGCGCATCCACTTCTTCCTTGGGGCGATTCCAGTTCTCGGTGGAGAAAGCATAAAGGGTTAAATATTTTACACCCGATTCGGTAGCTGCTGTTAAAGCCTCTCTAACCGATTCAACACCGTAGGTATGTCCAAAAATGCGTTCTTCGCCTTTTTGTTTTGCCCAACGGCCGTTCCCATCCATAATGATGGCAACATGTTGCGGAATATTATCTTTATCGAGTTTGCTTAAATAGCTCACGGGCACGCAAATTACAAAGGGCTGCAAATATCTCTATTATTCTTTAACAAAGTTTGTTTTTTTCGCTTCGACTCATATGCTGTTAAAGGATAGCAGCCTAATAAGGATTTGGGCATTTCTTTTCTCGTCCTAGCTTGACGGCCAGGTATATACCCGCAGTTGCGAACCAATCTTTGAAATTGGAGTTCCCTCTGTTTAAACCTGAATTGTTGAGGTTTTCGGCATTTAATGACCTGTCGGCAAATGAAACAGCCAAGGGACCATTGTATTTTGCCAAAAGAACGGGGTCAACATAATTACCACTAACGTCATCCATATAATCGGTAAATGTTTTACGAATGGTATATTCAAATCCCAGAATAAGATGCTTGGTTAAATTTCCTTTGAAACCGATTCCTAACGGTATGCATAGTTGTGTTAATCTGTATTTGTTTCGGTCGTTTAATTCACTTCCCTGCCCTTCGGTTCCCAATGGTTGCAATTCAAAAAGGTCACCGTTGCTGCTTTCTGCCATGGGATTCATTTTAAATAAGCCCATACCCATCATAAGGTAAGGCGTGGCATAAAACTTTTTTTTATTTCCCGGTTCAAAAGGCAAAAAGTTTATTTCAAGTATGGCCGAAGCTTCAACAATGCGTGAGGAAAAACTTAAATTACGGTTTACATTATAGGGATTATCGCTGTTGGAGTCGGCACCGCTTATATTACCATATGTAAACATGTAGCGCATGTTAAGGCGTTGATTAAAATTTTGACGCAGAAAAAGACTTCCGGTCAAATGCGTATCCTTAAAATTCTTTAATTGATTGAGATCACCTAAATAATACATTCCCCCTCCTAAAAATCCGATCTCAGGTTGTTGGGCCTTGCCACCCAAAAAACAAGATATTAAACCAATCAGTATGATTAGCTTTTTAAACGATAGAATCATTTTTATAATTTAGGTAAGTGCATCCGGTACTTGAGAAAACGATAATGTACCGAAAATATTGCGAACATGTATGAGTCTTTATCTTTCGAATCTCCTCGCTGGGCGCTGGTTCCATCGGCATTAGGTGAAGTTGCCCCTGGTATTGTTCCCAAACTTGGGTCGGCAAGGTTTGGCGATAAAGGATTTATAAGCGCAAGAGCGGCAGGGTCGTAATACACGGTGCTTACATCGTCAATATAATCGGTAAATGTTTTGCGACCCGTTACTTCAAAACCTATGCTCCACACTTTGCTTAACGCGTATTTAACACCAATACCAACGGGAATACACAAGCTAATTCGTTTGTATTGTTTGGGTCCTCCGGTCATACCTTGTCCTTCGGTTTTTAAAGGCTGTAATTTATGCCAAGCTCCGTTGTAATATCCTTTAGGATTAAAATAAAAACCACCAATGCCAACTGTAACATACGGGCTGAAATAACGCGGTCGTTTTCCTTTCACGCCTCTCATACGATACATGTGATCAATTTTTTCGGTAAAGGGATAATACTCTACCATCACACTAATTTCGGTTATGGGCGACTTAAAATTGAGATTACGATTTTGGCGAACCGGGTCTTTGGTTTTGGCATCATTACCCGAGATCCATGCCTGATTAAAACTTCCTTTTACAGCAAACGTTTTTGTAATGATATAACGGTATCCCACATTTATGACAGGCCTTGTAAGAGAGAATTCCATATCCTTTAAACCATTCGTGCCAATTTGATTAGCCCCTCCCAATTCACCTAAAAAATTGGCCGCACCCAAACCACCAAAAACCTCATGTTTCAAAAAAGGCCACGATTGAGCCAAAGCACTTGAGGCGCAAGAGGTAAGGAGCAAGAGAGAAACACAAAACGACCTAAAATTCATCATCAATTATTATAAAGGTAGACCTATTCTTATTAACAAATTTAACGCATTGTTAATTTCTTTTGTCGGCACCCCAGGTAAGTTTATTACGCATGGTTGTTAAAAAGTCCTGAGTGTGAAGCTGTATGAGGTTTGCACTAAAATTGGCTTTCTTGATCTTAAATTCAATTTCTGAATTAAACGTCTCAGAACGAGAATCTAACGAAGCTAAAAACTGAGTGCTTCGCCCATCAGCCTTGAGGGTAATTTCGGCTGAGTCGGGAATTACGACAGGACGCACATTTAAATTATGGGGAGCAATGGGTGTTATTATAAAGTTTTTTGAATCGGGTAAAACAATGGGTCCGCCACAACTTAAACTATAGGCTGTTGATCCAGTTGGTGTGGCAATGATCAATCCATCGGCCCAATAGGAATTTAAATATTGGTTATTGATATACGCGTGCACCGTCATCATAGTACTGCTGTCTTTTTTGTGAATAGTCAACTCGTTTAAAGCAAAATTATTTTCTCCAAATAAGTTTGATACGGTTGAAAGTTCCAATAAACTTCGCGACTCAATTTTATAGTTTTTCGAAACCAATGCGTCAATGGCCAATTGAATATCGTCAGTTGAAATATTGGACAAAAACCCCAAGCGCCCGGTATTAATGCCAAGAATAGGAATGCCTGTGTTTTTTACAAGGGCAATACTGTCAAGCATACTGCCATCACCACCTATGCTAATCACATAGTCGGGCCAATATTTCATATCGGCCAGGCCGTTGTATGTTTTTATGGGAAAAGCAAAATTAATGCGCGTTTTGAGATACGAATAAAAGGCCTCAAAAATAAAAACTTCCGAATCCTGCATTGCTAAACGATCAAATAAACCTTGGATAATGGTATTAAACGATTCGTTAAAGGAACGGCCGTAAATGGCTATTTTCATGCAGTAAATTTAAGGTTTACATCGCGGTGATTCACGCTCATAGGTTTAAATGTTAACCGTTAAATGTTTAACGGGGCATAATAACGGGTAAAATGCTAAATAGGTTGCACAAAATGGATAAAAAATCCATGTTGCCCTTGTTTATTGAACGCGTATTCAAAGCGAATTACCTTATCGTAAAACGTTACAAGATCGATCCCGATCCCTGCACTGTATATAACCTGATTCGATAAAGCGTTTTTTTCAAAATAATAATTATCGTAGACATATCCCGCATCAAAAAACAAGTTGATGAATGCGGCATAATGGAACATGTAAAAATTGGTGCTTTTAAGGGCGTTGATGGGATATGTTTTTGGTTTGATGATATTGTATTTGAGGTTTGATTTGAACAGACCGAAATTTTGCCCGTCAACAATATAATATTCATAACCGCGCACAAAATTTTCATATCCCAATCCTTGTTGAAAATAGTATGGTAAATTTTTTGTAAGTGTATATTTAAATTTCACCTGTGTGGCAAAATACCATTTGTAATAAAGTCGGAAATAATTTTTTACATATCCACCAATGTATGCAACGTTTAGGTTCTTATCACCAAACAACGAAGCCCCGAATTTGTAAAACTCGGCCTGCACTAATATTCCTTTTAAAGGATATCCTTTATTATCACGCTTATCGTATCGAAAAGCATATGATACTCCCGGAAATTCCATATGGGGCTGATCTTTGTAAAAATAATCGTTGGTGAATTGGGTAAGGCTATCGGTAATTTGGAGATTTTGATAACGCAGGTCCACCGTATGGGTGATGTAAAGTTTTTTCCTATAAAAGAAAGTAAGTTTACCACCAAACTCGGTTCTTGATTTTCCGGTCCCGCTACGGTAAAAATTTCGTTTATTGTTGGTTGTGCCTACGGTAATTTCTTCCTGTTGGGTATAATTGGCAGTGACCTGCATTCCTAACTTATAGCCATTGGTTAAATATGGTATTCTGTAGAGCACAATAAATTCTTTTGAATATCCGAACTGCGCTTTGGCGCCCAATTCTTCATTCCATCCCCTGAAATTTCGCCACAATAGAATTCCACCGTAATTGGTGCGTGCAAAATTCTTGTTTAGCCACCAGGTATTAAAATTGGGTTCGGCAAAATTAAATACAGGCACCGGCCATATGTACCAACGCTCTTTTACAACAATTACAATATCTGAAAATGTGCTGTCGATCTTCATTTCCTTGATGTCAACGAAATTAAAAAGCAAGGTATTTATGAGATTTGATCTTGACCGTTGTATTTCATAGTTCACATTATTAACCGAATCGCCATTGGTAAACGTTAATTCGCGAAACACTACTTCATCATGGGTTCGTTTAGTGCCAAGTACCATTATATTGGCAATAATTTTGGGATGTACTGTTGCCGAATCGGAATTGATGACGATTTGAGAAAAGGCAGAAAAACCGGAAAGAAGGAAAAGAGAAAAAAGTAAGCGTTTAAAACACCACATGTTTTACATTTTCAGAAAATTCATTAGGCTGTCAAACCTGTTGCGAAGATCTTCCTGATAAAAATTATTGATCTGAAAATTGGATTTAATAATATATCCGTATCGCTGAAATGTTTGTATCACACCATTTATTTCGGCACGGTTAATTTTAAGGGTCACGTCTAAATTCCCTTCGAAATTACTTGCTACATGCGCACTCAATATGCGCGCATCATTGCTTTCCACGATCTGCGCAATTTGTGAAAGAGAATAATCGATGGCACGAACTTCAAGGATCAAAACACTGCCCGGTTCATTCACCGCAACCATGGTCGATAGTTTTTCAATGATATTGTTTACCGAGATCGAACCGGCATACAAACCCTCATCTGTTAAAACGGGTAAAACACTAACATGGTCATCAGAGATGATTTTCAAGGCATCGTAATAGTGCTTATTTTCATTAACAAAGATCTTCTCAAAAAAATCAGAAATACTTGAAATGGGTTTTTCGGGCAATTCCATGTCAAGAATATCATCATCGCTTATAAGCCCTAAAAAATTACGACCATCAACCACAGGCAGGTGCGACACCTTAAATTCCTCCATCCACTTTAATGCGCGTATACCCGAATCATCGGGTTTGATGGGAGGTATAGACTCAGATATTAATTCTTTTGCGATCATACAATATTTGTAAAGATAATTAACTTTGGTAAAAGCATTACAACCGTTTAATCATAAATATCATGCCAAAACTAAGTGTAAACATCAATAAAATCGCAACACTGCGTAACTCAAGGGGAGGCGATATGCCAAATGTAGTAAATGCTGCCGTTAAGGCGCAGGAATTTGGTGCTCATGGCATTACGGTACACCCGCGTCCCGATGAACGACATATTGCCTACAAGGATGTTTATGACTTAAAAGCTGTTGTATATACCGAATTGAACATTGAAGGAAATCCAAGAGAGCCAAAATTTATGAAACTGGTATTGGATGTTGTTCC
>JAYUZA010000414.1:0-10895 GCA_043752145.1 Flavobacteriales bacterium | reverse complement strand
TCAATATCCGAAATTTCTTCGGGTGTATATTTATACTTCGGATTTATTGAATTGCTCAAGGTTTTTTATTTCAGACTTTTGTAATTGGCGACCCATGAAGAGTCCTGAACATCTTTCAGGAATTTAAACAGTTTTTCGCCATAGATATAACTGTTTATCCCGTCAGAGTTATAGGTAGCTTTTAAATAATTTACCTGTGCCAGCGTAGGCCAAAACTTGTCATTAGACCAGCCTGTAGCTTTTGGATATTGTGTATAATTATAATTTTTTAAACGGATATCGTACTTATAGCGTACGCGCCAAAGCTCCTTTAACAAAGGGCAAACCACTTTAAGGTCCTGCACAATATAATCGGTTTTATATTTACTGGGCGTCTTGTTCATGATCCATGCCGAGTCATTTAGCACCTTGTGTTTGTATCGAATGGTGTCTTTTTCCCGCGAACATGAATAAATACCGTTCTTAAAAAACAGATCGACCGGTGCCGGATTGGCTTTTGAATGAATTGCACCCGACATTTCCAATAAGAACTGATGCTCTGAAAGAACTTCTTCGCGCACTATTTTTTTATCGCTGATGGTTAGTACCGCTGTGGTAATAAGCGAACCACCTGCCGGGAATAATTTAATACCATACTCAAAAGTATACACCTGAGTATTTAACGTAAATGCCATAATAGCGCATAAACTAAAAGATAATAATATGTATTTATCGGTCCTAAACACAACTATAAAATTAATCCTTTTATTTGACAAATAAATACCATATTCTAAATAAATAGCCTAGTTAAATACAAAATTCTTGTCGGGAGTGATCAATATATCCAGGGCAACATCATTTTTTGTCACATCACTAATTTGTTCAACAGGTTCAAAAAAACTAATGCCTATTTTTATGGCATTTTGCTGATGCATTAAAAAACGGTCGTAAAATCCTTTTCCATACCCCACCCTATGGCCTTTTTTATCGCAGCACAAAAGTGGTACCAGAATAATATCAAATTTCACCTCTTCAACAGGCACTGCATTTTCAGGCACCGGAATTCCCCAATTATCGTCAACAAACTTTGTTTCGGCATCGAATTTCACATGCGATAAGGTCAATGAATTCTTATCCGACAAGGACGTATACAAATGATCGCCATTCACCATCAATTGTTTTATCAATAAGAACATATCGGGTTCGTTGAATTTTTTAATGGGTAAAAACACATGGATCTTTTGATTAGCAACGGCAAGGGTAATTTCATTAAGGAGGCGTTGGGTTATAACCATGCTCAATTCCTCGACCTCTCGTTGATCCAACTCTATTCTTTTCTGTTTATATATTTCCCTTAATTCTTTTTTTGTCATACTTTATGTGTGTAATAATCCAAATCCCAGCATAAATGAAAACAGCACAATGCAAACTGTTGTAATTATTTTTATAAATCCAAAGGTGGTTTTCTTTAAAAGCATTTTACCAATAACAGCACCAATAACAGCTCCCGCAATTCCAATAAGCACCAAATAATTATCGTTAAAAGCGTAGGCTAATTTACCCGCGGCAAAATAAATACAAATACGGCATGCGTCAATTACCAATGAAATAGCAGTTCCTGTGGCAACAAATTCTTCCTTGCTTAGCTTTAACTGTATTAAAAAACTGCTTCGCAAAGCACCCTGCATACCAGAAAATCCGCCTGTAAAACCGGTTAAAAATCCACCGGGAATAGTATGCCTGTCATCAAACTTGAAATAGTTTGAAGGCAACCATTCCATGACACACAAGGTTAGCATTAAAACTGCTACCAATAATTCCTGCAAGTAAACCGTGTTTGTGTGTTCTAACATTGAATAGGAGAACAAGACCATTGGTGTGCTGTCCATAAGCAACCATGCTCCTGCAAACGAACCAATAAGGGCAGGAAGTGCAAATTTTATAAATATTGATCGATTGATGTTCTTAAAAAGTAAAATACCTTTAAAAATATTGTTGCTGAAATGTACAAGGGCCGTTGCTGCAATGGCAACTTTTATATCGAAATAAAATGCCATAACAGGCATTAGAATTGTTCCCAATCCAAAGCCTGAAAAAAATGTAAGCAACGATGCACCTAACGCTACAAAGAAAATGACTGCCAATGCAGTTTCCATTCAATTATAATTTTAGTCCGGGTAATAACATACTTGCCGAATTTTGCATTTCCAGTTCATGCACCCGTTCGGCTTTCTCTAATGCGCGATTGAGCGCAATGGTTAACAGATCTTCGATCGAATCCCTTTCATGCTCGAACAGCATGGGATCAATTGAAACATTTTTTACAATTCGGTTACCGTTTACTTTCACTTTTACCGCACCACTCCCCGACTCCCCTTCAACAATAACATTATCCAGTTTTTCTTTAGCCTCTTCCATTTTTTCCTTCATGGAGTTAAGTTGTTCCATCATATTGCTCATCATGTAAATAGATTTTAGTCCTAGCCCTTAACGCTGGTCAACCCTAAAGGGTTTTGTTAATGGGTTGAATAAAGGTAGAAAAAAGTGAAACCTTTGCGTAAATTATTAATTATCAATTATTAATGATCAGTTAATGACGCGTGTTTTGTTGGGCTAAAGCCCGTAATATCTCTTTTACCTATCCCACGGACTAAACCCATGGCTATTAATAATGAAATACTGAAGTTAGAAAATCTGTGTAATTGGTGTGATCTGCCTAAATCTGTGGTTAAAAAAACGAAGCGTAGCTTCGGTGAATTAGAAATCTTAATCCTTCTTCCGCATCAATTTCAAGGCTTTTAACATGAAGCGAGGTAAGGGTTTATCGTGTGCCCGCTTTTTCAAATTCAAATACCAACCTATTTTTTTCATGATTGGAATTTTATGGGTCTCCACAAATTCGATCAACGTTCCATCGGGATCTTCAATATAACTAAAATGTCCGCCTGCTTCACCCATGTCAAATGTATTACCACTGTCGACCGTGAATGGAAAACCCATTTCAATGCATTTCTTTTTGAGTTCATCCATACGTCTTATATCAAAACATAAATGAATGAATCCCCAATCGCCCCAAAAACGATTTTCAAATATTTTTTTTGGTGTGCGGTCTATAGCTTGCACTAACTCAATACATGCATTTCCTAAGAGTGGTGAAAACGGACCCTGATGCGGTTTTGAATTGGTCAATAAAATTCTGCGGTATTGTTTATTTCCTGAAGGCAATGCTTTAAGATCATCAAATATTCCTGTTTTATCGTACAACACTTTATCAAAACCCAAAATATCGCTGTAAACTTTCAGTGATTTATTAATATCACTAACTCCTATCATTGTGCCGGCAACACCTCCGCAATTTGTTCCTTTTTCACTAAACCAATCGCTCGCTTCTACTACATTGAAAATATTTCCGTTAGGATCATATACAAAAAAATGTTTTGAGCCGTTTGGTGCCGTATTCAGATCACCGATCATTTTTTCTCCGGCAGCTTTCATGGCATTGTAATGCGCCTCAACATTGCGGCATTTCATGCGGCAGCCATATAGACCCAGATCACCCAGTTGAATTTCAAAAGCAGCTTTTTCGGTATTGCGGCTGGTATATTGCCAAATTTCAAATCCACCTCCACCATTCATGTTTATGGCCAAGGTAGCGGTACGTGATTGCACCTTATTACCTGTATAATCAATCATTAAAGGGGCTTGAGCCGCCTCTTCAAAGATCTTTACATCGTTGCCAAACCACTGGCGATACCATTTCCAGATCTTTTCTACATCGGGAACACCAACGCCCATTTGCTGAATACCACTTATAAAATAACTCATGTCGTGTTAAAAGTAACTAATTGTTTAAACCACCCTATATAGATGGCTAAATTAATACTATTTTAGCCGCCCAATTAAAAATTAAACGATGAACTTTAAGAACGTAATTATTGCCATTTTACCCCTTACAATGCTCCTTGCTTCGTGTGGTGGAGAAAAGAAAAAAAAGGAAACATCAACCGCAAACCTTAAATCGTCAAGAGACTCGGCCAGTTATGCCGCGGGTTTAAACGAAGGCGAACGTATGTTTACCATGATGCAACAAAGCGGTGCCGACACCATTCTTGATCAGGAATTATTTTTGGTAGGCTTTACTGATTACATGAAAAAAAATCCGAAGCTTGGAAAAGATGTTTGTCAAAAAGTATTGATGACATTTTTTGGAAGACTTCAACAAGAACAGTTGAATAAATTTAAGAACGAGAACGGTGGTAAAAAAGATGAACACGACAAGTTTTTAGCTCAGAATTCGGCAAAAAAAGGTGTTACCACCACAGTTTCCGGATTGCAATATGAAGTGCTTAAAAAAGGAAAAGGTCCGATCGTTAAAATGGGCGATGTTGTAAAAGTGCATTATACCGGAAAATTATTAGACGGTAGTTTGGTAGACTCAAGTGTTGGTGGCGAGCCCTATGAATTTGAATTGCAGCCAACAGGTTTAATTCAAGGTTGGATCGAGGCTTTGCAGTTAATGAATAAAGGCGCTAAATACCAATTATACATTCCTTATGAATTGGGTTATGGCGAAATGGGAAAAGCACCAAAGGTTCCGCCTTACGCTGTATTGACTTTTGAATTGGAAGTTGTGGATCATATCCCGAAATAGACATCGGACTTTAGACATCGGACATCAGAAAATCACTTTAGCAGAATGCCTCAAAATGGTATTCATATTCTCTTTTAAAATTCACTTATTATGAAAAATCTTGTTTTAATACTTTTTTCGGTTATGTTCTTTGCCGAAGTTTCTGCACAGAGCAATCTTGTTTTTGCCAATGAAAAAGATTCGGCCAGTTATGCTGCCGGTTTAAATGAAGGCGAACGAATGATAAACATGTTGCAGCAAAGCGGTGCCGATACCATTTTAAATGAATCATTGTTCTTTACCGGTTTTGCCGATTATATTGCCCGTAATCCACGAATGAACGAAGTTGATGCTAAGCTGGTATTGCAAACTTATTTTGCAAAATTCCAGGCAATGTTGGATGAAAAACAACGAAAACAAGACGAAGAATACAAAAAATTATTTGAAGCCAACAAAGAGAAGTCTATACAGTTTTTAGCGGAGAACAAAAAGAAAGACGGTATAATTACAACGGCTTCGGGACTCCAATACCAGGTCATTAAAAAAGGAAAAGGAAAAAATGTTGCGTTGGGAGACATGCTTAAAGTAGCATACATTGGGACGTTGAATGACGGTTCGGTTATAGATTCCATTTCAAGAAACGAGCCGTATGAATTGGAATTATTGGATGGCACTCTATTAGCCGGCTGGACAGAAGCATTGCAATTGATGAAAAAGGGTTCGCAATACAAAGTTTTTATTCCGTATGAATTAGGTTATGGTGAAACGGGAAAAGAACCCGATATTCCACCGTATTCGATCTTGATATTTGATCTTGAAGTTGTTGATCATACTCCGAAGAAGTAATTAGTAATTCGGACGGGCAAAAAAGCCGATGAGTTGCATGATACGAAAATACTTTTAAATAAGTATTGTTACAAAAAAACTACATATTATAGTCATGTTTTTTTGATTTCGAACTTATCTTTATATTGCTAAGTCCGGACTAGCTGAAACGATAGGAATATTAAAATAATTGATTTTGAATCATGATTAATTGATCATTTTATTTTAATAAAAGACCAGCCTGCACCATTATTCATATCATACTTTCGTATAATACCAAGATTTTTACCCGACAAAGTACAGCTATACTCAATATCGTTTAAAAGCAGTGAACGAATCTGATAATTGCTGTTCCCATAACCCGATTGCCGTTGCGTACTTGTTTTGTAAGTACCTTTCTTTCCTGACGGAAGTGTTTCAAAGGTCATATCAGCAGCTAAAACCAATAACGTATCTCCTGAGGTGATTGGTTGATTTTTGTAGACTCCAACATCTAATTTGGCAGCATTTGGATCATTGGATGTTGATACTGCCATACCAGGTTCCAATTTCCAAGTTCCGATAAGCGGATTGGTTTGTTTATTATTTTGCGCAAAAGATGTAATACTAAAAAACAAAAAATAACCAAGAATACACTTTTTCATAAACCTAATTTTAAAACGACTACTTGATCAATCCGTATAGATCTAAACTCGACAGATCAACTTCATAAATATCCCTTGCTCCCGACCCATCTTTTCTTATGGAAGAGAAATAGGCTTTTTTACCATCGGGCGAGATCTTGAAATGTGTATCGTCATCAACCGAATTAATTGGATAACCTAAATTAACCGGTACCGACCATGTGCCTTGTACGAATTTAGAAACAAAAATATCGTATCCTCCCATTGATCCGTGTCCTTCGGAACTAAAGAACATATACAAGCCATCGGCCGAGAAACATGGTGTAGTTTCGTTATACGGTGTATTAAGACTGCTTAAATTAACCGGTGTGCCCTGTGGTGTGCCGTTGTTCATTCCCACTTTCCATAGGTCAGAGCCACCGCTACCACCCGGACGCTCGGTAATAAACGCCATTTGGTCCATTGCATCAGGTAATGTTGGACAAGCCTCAAAAAAAGTTGTGTTCACCAATTTTGATTTAATGGGTTTACCCAAATTCCATTTACCCGATTTGCTCATTTTTGAAATAGCTATATCGCTGCTCTTGGTAAAATTGGTTACGTTATAGGTAAGATACATTATATTACCCTCCTTATTCAGGTAATTGCAATTATCAAATTCATCGGTATTTATTTTTCCATCCAACACTTCTGCTTTTTGCCAGTTTCCATTCTCATCGCGTGTGCTTGTATAAATATCTTCAAAATATTTAAAATCTCCTGCAACTTCCGAACCGGTTGAATTTGGTCTGCGCGAACACAGGTAAAGGGTCTTTCCGTCAGGGCTTATTAAAGGAGAATAATCGTCCTGATGACTGTTGATATTCTCACCCATTTCGGCAACTTTAGCATTAACCGGGGCCTTCGTAAGTTCGATGGCCGTTAGTATTTGCTTTTCTATAAGATCAATTTCCTGTTCTTTAATTTCCTTTTCATTCAATGTTGCTTTATAGCGTGTAATGGCTTCCTTTGCCTTCTCAAGGTTTCCCGATTTATGCGATAAACGGGCTAATAAAAAATCGGAGTCCTTACTTACTTTAGGATCACTTGCAATAGCTTTATCAAAGGCCGTAAGCCCTGTAGAATAATCAAATATTTCAATATAGCATTCGGCCATGCGGTAATGTGCCGTTGCGTTATCTTTATCGTCAACCAAAACTTCTCGGCAAAGCTGTAATGCTCCCCTATAATCGCGCGTGTATATTTTATCCTTCACCAAAATAAGTTTATTGGCAATTACACCTTTTTGTAGAATGTTAAGCGATGAATCGGGATTCACATTTGCTTTGGCAGTAATTCCAAAAGCGAACAAAACGGATATTAAAATTAAATTCTTCATAGGTTCAATTTTATCAAATTTACATTTAAGCGCCTTTAACGGCAAATTTATTTTTACCAAGGTCAACCAGGTCATGCATACCAATGGTTGCAGCTATTATAGCAAGAATTGGAGCAAAAGTTACGCCAATGATCTCTAAAACGTTTTTAACCGTTGGTCCAAAGTCAAAAGGCATAAGAAATAAAAGGGAGAATACACAGCCTATAGCAATGGCAAATCCTGCATGTTTACGCACAAAATCAACACTTTCATCAATGTTAAGGCGTCTGCGCTCGTTAATATAATCCATCATACCAAAGCCGTAAAAATAAAATCCGATAACAATGAGTACGCCTGGTGTATATGCTTGTAACGGCTTGAAAATAAGCGATATTATTATCCATATGAATGAGATAGCATACTGTATTACCAGGTTTCCAAAAATAATTCGGAGCGCCCTTTTGGTATCGTTCCAATATTGCTTGAATGAGAATTTGTATTTATTACCTGTTAATAACTCCTCGGTTTGAAGACTTATAAAACCTATGAGTGGCGACAAAACAATGAGTATAATGTATTTTCTTAATTCAATGGAAACGAACATAAGGGTATAAAGCAAAAGCATTTTGATCATTTCCCACATAAGTTCCCTTATAGTTTCGGGATTTCCCAGATCGTACGAATACAAATTGCCTAAAAGCAAATATCCCCAATAATACAGAAGCAAGCTGCAGGCCAAAGGAATAACAAAATGGTACCAAAGCTGATTTTTGGCGATGAATTTTATTGCCTTAAAATAGCTTACAATTCCCCGATAAAAATGTTTTAAAAACTGCATAACTCTATGGCTACAAGATAAGGAAAATACTGAGTTATGCTCAGGCCAAACTTAAAGCGATTTGTAAACCATATATTCTTACATTTGTGCTTAACCTTAACGTATGTTATTCAGTTCAATTTACGCTATTTCACCTGTTGACGGTCGCTACCGCGCACTTGTTAAAGATCTGGCTGCCTACTTCTCGGAAGGTGCCTTGCATAAATACCGCGTATTGGTTGAAATAGAATATTTTATTAAGCTATGCGAAGATGTAATTGACGATAAATTTTCGCTTACCGAAGAACAAAAACACCAATTGCGAGCGGTTTATACCGAATTTAGCGAAGATGACGCGCAAACCATTAAAGACACCGAAAAAATTACCAATCACGATGTAAAAGCGGTTGAGTATTTTATAAAAGATAAATTGCGCAAAATCGGGCTTGAATCATATACCGAATGGGTGCATTTTGGTTTAACCTCGCAAGACATTAATAATACTGCCATTCCGCTTTCAGTAAAAGAAGCCCTAAGAGATATTATTATTCCGCAAACCGAATTATTGATCGCGCAATTAAAAACAAGGGCCGTTGAATTTAAAAACCTTACCATGCTGGCGCGTACCCATGGTCAGCCTGCCTCCCCTACTAATTTAGGAAAGGAATTTTATGTTTTTTGCGAGCGTTTGGATAATCAACTTGCACAATTAAAACAATTGCCGGTGGGCGCAAAATTTGGTGGTGCAACCGGTAATTTTAACGCGCATCATGCATCCTTTAAAAAAATAAATTGGATCGAGTTCGGTAACGAATTCGTGAATAAAAAACTTGGACTAAATCGTCAACAGTTTACAACGCAGATAGAACATTTTGACAATGTTGCCGCCTTGTGCGATGTTTGTAAGCGCATTAACACCATTTTAATTGATTTTAGCCGCGATATTTGGAGTTATGTGATGATGGAATATTTTAAACAAAAGATCAACCCAAAAGAAACAGGTTCATCGGCCATGCCGCATAAAGTAAACCCAATTGATTTTGAAAATGCAGAGGGAAACTTAGGTGTTGCAAACGCATTATTTGAACATTTTGCAGCCAAATTACCCATCTCGCGCTTGCAGCGAGATCTTACCGACTCAACTGTTTTACGCAATTTAGGTGTGCCTTTTGCGCATACTTTAATTTCCATTAAATCACTTTTAAAAGGACTTGATAAATTAATGGTTAACAGCGAAAAAATTGCCGAAGACCTGGAAAACAATTGGCCGGTAATTGCCGAAGGAATTCAAACCATTTTACGAAGCATTGGATACCCCGAGCCTTACGAAGCTCTGAAAAAACTGACCCGTAACAATCAAAAAATTACCCGCGAGGTATTGCATCAGTTTATAGATGAATTAGAGGTTACCGAAGACGTGAAGACTGAATTGAAGACACTTACACCGCATAATTATTCGGGCGTATTCCCGGAAATTAAATAAGCATTAGTTGATAGTGGCAGCTACTTTTGCCTTTTGCCTCATGCCTTTTGCCATCCCTATTAAAAACTATCCCTTGTGTGGAACAATTTTTGTTGTATTTTAGAACTTATGATAATAACTTCATTACATATGAAAAAGACTTTACTTCTCGCATTTGGATTCGCAAGCTTTTATGCTACGGCCCAAACTCCTATCACTGACACTTCAAAATTATTCAGCCCCGAAGCGCAAGCTAAATACAACGAAGGTGTTGCTGCATATGAATCCAACAAGACCGATGAAGCATTGACAAAATTTTCGCAGGCCATTATGATGGAGCCAAAATTCGTGAAGGCCTATAATAACCGTGCAAACATGTATTTTCAATTGAAAAGATATGATGAGGCCATTGAGGATTTTAATAAAATAAACGGCATTACCGATACTGTTCCAAATACTTATTTCATGCTGGGTCAGGTAAAGGATGCTAAAGGTGACCTGCAGGGAGCCATTGAAGAATACGGAAAAGGAATAGCTAAAAAACCAAAAGCCGAATCGTTTTATAACCGTGGTGTTGATTATTTCCAAGTTGCCGAATACGAAAAAGCCATTGCCGATTTTGATAAAGCAATAGGTATGAAAAGCGATTACGCTTACGCTTACAACGATCGCGGAAGCGCAAAAAAAATGAACAACGATCTTTCGGGTGCCGCTAAAGATTATGAGCGTGCTATATTGATCAATCCAAAATTAACCTTCGCGTATAATAATTTAGGATCGGTTTACCGTGCGCAAAAAAAATACCAGGAAGCCATTGCCGAATACAATAACGCCATTCGTTTAAAACCCGATTATTATATTGCTTTAAACAATAAAGGTCTTACCGAATTTGAAGCCGTGCGTTACGAAGATGCCGTAAAAACATTTACACAATGTCTTGCGCTTAAAAAAGATTATTCCTACGCCTATAACAACCGGGCAGCAGCGTATTTGAAATTGCAAAAATTCAAGGAAGCTATTGCCGATGCCGATAAAGCCATTTCATTGTATCCTGAATATGGCGCAGCATATTTAAACCGTGGTATTGCACGTGAAATGACCCGTGACCTTGAAGGTGCCTGTGCCGACTGGTTACAAGGTGCATCCTACGGTATTGAAAGTGCCGAATCGTATTACAACAGTAATGTTTGCGAAGAAGTTCA
>JAYUZA010000413.1:0-10911 GCA_043752145.1 Flavobacteriales bacterium | reverse complement strand
AAAAACAAAGGCTTTTTAAGGAGTTTAGTCCCTCCAATAAGGATGGGCGTCAGCCAATCCTTATTGGTTCCACGAAGCCAAGCTCGCTTGAGCTTTTGTAAATGAAAAAAGCCTAGTTTTTGCGCAGCAAAAACAAAGGCTTTTTAAGGAGTTTAGTCCCTCCAATAAGGATGGGCGCCAGCCAATACTTAATGACCCCAACGAAGTTGGGATTATTCAACAACCCACTCCCACTTTCCCAAATGAAAAAACCACTCCTCAAACACATCCTCATTCCTTTATAAATTTTAATTTACGTATTTAAAACATGATAACCAACGCTATAAGCCACCTTCCATGTTAATAATAAATTAAGTTATAAGCCAATAAGCTCCTTATTTTACAAGTCTCAAAAACAAACATGCCTTTTGTAGGTTCCATATTACAGGAGATCCTGAAATTTTCAAAAAGCAGGCGCGAAAAGCGCGTGGTGCTTGGTGCGCACTTACAGGACCAAACCTTGCGCAAACTTGTGCGTAAAGCACAGTTTACGCAATTCGGGCAGCAAAACGATTTTTCACGTCTACTCAAAACACGCAACATCACAAAATATTATAATCAAAACGTACCGTATTACGATTATAATAAAATGCATACCGATTGGTGGCATAAAACACTTGAAGGTGAAGAAAATGTAACATGGCCGGGAAAAATAAAATATTTCGCATTAACTTCAGGAACCTCCGAGGCAGCAAGCAAGCGTGTGCCGGTTACAAAAGAATTAATTAAACAAATTCGCAAAACTTCGTTGCGTCAATTAATGACCATACCCGATTTGGTGGAAGCCCCTGAGTTTTATCAAAAAAGTATTTTAGGTGTTGGTGGTTCTGCCAGTTTAAAACGTACCGATGTTGGGTACGAAGGTGATCTTAGTGGAATTATCGCTTCACGTTTACCCTTATGGATACAACGTACCTATAAACCGGGGCGGCAAATTTCCCAATTAAGATCCTGGGAAGAAAAGCTGGAAGCACTTGCAACCGAAGCCCCAAAATGGGATGTAGGACTTATTGTAGGTGTTCCTGCGTGGGTGCAACTAACGTTAGAGCGTATCATTGATAAACACAATGTAAAAAGCATTCACGATATTTGGCCTAATTTTAAAATATATATTCATGGTGGTGTGGCTTTTTCGCCTTATACCGACAGCTTTAAAAAATTATTGGGTCAGCATGTAAATTATCTCGACACCTATCTCGCATCCGAAGGATACATGGCATTTCAAAGTGCGCACAATAAATTGGGAATGGAGCTGGTGATGGACAACGGTATTTATTTTGAATTTGTACCGTTTAACGAAACCAATTTTGATGGCGATGGTAATATTAAACAGGGTGCGCAGGTATTAACCATACGTGAAATTGAAGAAAATGTTGACTACGCAATTTTAATTTCAACTTGTGCAGGCACCTGGCGTTATTTAATTGGCGATACTATTAAATTTAAATCGCTTGAAACATTTGAACTTGTTATTACGGGTCGCACCAAACAGTTTTTAAGTTTGTGTGGCGAGCATTTGAGTGTCGACAATATGAATATGGCTGTTCAAAAAGCTTCGGCCAATATGGGCATCATTGTAAACGAATTTGCCGTTGCCGGTAAACCTTATGAAGGATTTTTTGCACATCATTGGTATATCGGTGCCGATCAAAAATTTGACACGGCTTTAATGAAACAAAAGATAGATGGTTATTTAAAAGAATTGAATGACGATTATCCCGTTGAAAGACGTCACGCCTTAAAAGAAGTTTTTGTGCATCAAATTCCCTTAGATGATTTTTATAAGTTCATGGAATCAAAAGGTAAAATGGGTGGTCAGCATAAATTTCCCCGCGTATTAAAAGGCAAAATGCTCGAGGATTGGGAAGCGTTTATTCAAAAGTAATTGGCGGCCTCCCCTTACGCAGATGTCGGGGTTTCTCATGAATAAATAATATTCGTTTACTCCACCGCTTCGGGGTCGGGCTTTCGCCTTTACTCCGCAGCACGAGTACGTGCCTTGCGGGGTATCGCCTCCATCCCTGGCCGGACTTAATACAATAAAAAAAGCCCCAACTTTCGCTGAGGCTTTTCAAAAATTCTATTTTAAAATTATCTTACCGAGATCTTGTTCGAGTTTACCAATTTACCATTAGTATAAACGTTCACTAAGTATAATCCGGTTGACATATTGTTTGTATTAATGGTAGTTGTTGAACCGTTTAATGAAGTTGAACTTACCATTGCACCTGTTGTGCTAATTACATTAATGGTATAGTTACCTGCTTCGCTAAGCGTAATGTTCAACGTGCTTCCTGCAGCAACAGGGTTAGGATATACCGATGTTTCGGTCATCTCTACTTCATTAATTGAAGTTGATACCGCGCAAACCTGTGTTGATGTATTGGCACCCATTGTTACTAAACCGTAAGAAGAAGTTATAGCTAAAACATCATCACCTGTTTTTACAGATGAACCTGAATAACATTTGGTATTACCATAAGCTAAGGGAGAAGCTGTAACAGTTAATTGCGATTTTTCACAAACGCTTGAGAAATCAAAATCGGTAAAGATCATTACGTTTGAATTAACGCTTGACTCGTTTTCAATACCTGACATTAAAATGCCATCAGTATACACATTTATATCGTACAACTTATACGATTTTCCTGTGGTTGCAGAAGGGTCAACACCCAAAAGGGTAGACGCCAATAAACTTCCATTTGCATCGAACAGAATGGCACCGTTAAAATAAGTATCGCTGTATGCTTCGGCAGTTGTTCCCAATCCCACAATGTTCCCGTTTGGTAATTCAACCGCGTTAACAAAGCGTGCAAAAGGTGTAGTTGTAGCTGATTCATCAATAATGCGTGCCCAAAGAATATTACCTGTTACCGAAACTTTGAAAAGTACCGGGCGTGTATTGTATGTAACATAACTTGTATTTAAACCTGCCGCAAGAAAACTTCCGTCAGCCATACGTGTCATACCATATATACGGGTATAACCGTTGATCTGGAATAAACGCATACTATCGCATTCACCATCTTCATCATATTCCCCCTGACCAAAAATAGAATCACATTTACCTACTACAATTATGGTTGAATCTTCTGTACGCCATCCGCAATCAGTGCCAGGATTTTTCCCGCTCAAGGTATCAACCTCGCAACGTTTGCTCCAGATAGGGTTAAGGTTTAAGTCGAACTTATTTATATCAAAGTTACCGAATTGAGGGAACGATGCGTAAATACTGGTTCCGGTAGTAAAGGCTTTTGGACCTTTGGTATAACTGAACGAAATATTTGGTTTTGTTGTAATAGTAACTGCATTAGTAAGCAAATTAATTTTTGCTACATAAAATACAGCGCCCGTAGAAGTACTTCCCGTTCCTGTAACCAATAATGAATTTGCATCCAGTTCGATTAATGAGGCTACGTTGTCAATTACACAAACAGTGCTCGCCACTTTTGTTGTAAGCAACATGTTGCCTGATGGGCTGTAGGTACGGATCTCGAATCCGCCCGCATTTGAAACCGCAACGGTCATGAAATTACCCGATGAAGTTTTGATGGACGTAAAGCCCGAATTGTAAGTAGATGATGCCGTGTTGGTTCCAACTGTTTGGCTAAAGTGTGTTGTTTGCGCGCTTACTGCTAAACCTAGCATAAGTGCGAAAGACGTTAGTAAAATTTTTTTCATTTGGTTTTAATTTTTTTTGGTGTAGTAGCTTAGTTACTATTTTATGGTATGAATGTAAACAACTTAAGCGAGATACGCAAGGCCTTAACACAATAAGGGTTACATGTTAAAAAAAGACGTTACTAGAGTAAAAAGGTGGTGGTACCTAGTTGAAATTTTAATCCAAAATAATTGTAAATCACTAACTGTCAACGATTAATAGAGTAAGGCTAAATAGCCATTCTCCCCAACATGATTACCGGATTTTCCATCAGGTTCTTGAAGGTTTGAAGGAATTTTGCTCCTGTAGCACCATCAACAACCCTGTGATCGCAACTCAGTGTCACTTTCATTTGATTACCTGGTACAACTACACCATTCTTTACGACAGGAATTTCACGTATTGCTCCAATGGCCATAATACATGCATCAGGCGGATTTATAATTGCTGTAAATTCTTCAATACCGAACATGCCTAAATTGGAAATGGTAAATGTATTGCCTTCCCAATCGGCCGGTTGTAATTTTTTATCTTTTGCTTTTCCGGCATAATCCTTTACTTCAGCACTAATGGCCGACAACGATTTTGTGTCAGCAAAACGCACTACAGGAACCAATAATCCGTCTTCAACCGCAACCGCAACACCAATATGTACATGCTCGTTGTAACGAATACGATCGCCCAGCCAAGCTGAATTTACATTCGGATTTTCTTTTAACGCAATGGCCGATGCTTTTATCACCATATCATTAAACGAAACTTTTACTCCTAAACTATCCAAAATTGATTTACGCACATCAATTGCACGGTTCATATCAATATCAATAGTCAAATAAAAATGGGGTGCGCTAAATTTGCTTTCGGCTAAACGTCTTGCAATTGTTTTGCGCATTTGAGAGACCATGACTTCGGTAAAACTTTCAACTTGCGGAGCCGAAATATATCCTCCGGCAAAATTATCAATATCGCGTTTTACAATTCTTCCGCCTTCGCCTGTACCTTTTAAAAGATTTAAACTTACACCTTTATCAGACGCTAATTTTTTTGCCAGTGGTGATGCTTTAAGGCGTCCGTTTGACGAACCGTTATTTGAAACGGTTTGCGGTTTGTAGTTTGTAGTTTGATGACTTGTGGTTTGTGTAATTTTTATCGGTTCGCCTGTTTTTACTTCGGCCAAAACAGGTTTTGCTTCTTCTTTTTTCTCTACTGTCTTTTCCTCTTTTTTCTCTTCTTTTTTAGGAGCGGCAGTTTGATTTTGTGCTATTAGTTCTTTAACATCTTCACCTTCTTTACCAATGATGCATAACAATGAATCAACGGGAGCGGCTTTTCCTTTTTCAATACCAATGTGCAATAAAACACCATCGTTAAATGATTCAAATTCCATGGTGGCTTTATCGGTCTCAATTTCACAAATGGCTTCACCATTTTTTACTTTATCGCCAACTTTTTTTAACCATGCTGCCACAACGCCTTCGGTCATGGTATCACTTAATTTGGGCATTTTAATTACTACGGCCATGTGAAAATATAATTATTAAACTTAATTTTTCTAATTAATTTCAAATTTCAAATTTCAAATTTCAAATTTGAAATCTCAAATTGTCAAATGTCCTCTCTAATGAAAGGATACCCCGGTGTTGCATAAACATCTTCATACAATTCTTCAGCACTTGGTAACGGTGAATCCTCGGCAAACTTAACCGCATCTAAAATTAATTTTTCAATGCGTGTATTAATATCTTCAATTTGCTTTTCGGTTGCGTATTTTTTTGCGTAAATGGTTTTTAATACATTGGTAATTGGATCCAACTCCTTGTATTCTTCCATTTCTTCCTTGGTACGGTATTTTTGCGGATCACTCATTGAATGTCCTTTATAACGATAAGTCAAAATATTCAACAAAGTCGGGCCTTCACCTTTACGTGCGCGTTCGGCCGCTTCTTCCATAGCCAAATGAACTTCTTCGCAATTCATGCCGTCAACATTGAAAGAAGGCATATCATAGCTCAAACCAATTTTTGAAAGATCGGTAACGTTTGTTGTACGTTCAACCGAAGTTCCCATGGCATAGTGATTATTTTCAATAACAAATATCACAGGTAATTTCCATAGCATGGCCATGTTAAATGTTTCGTGCAATGCACCCTGACGTACCGCACCATCGCCCATACTTGCAACGGTAACATTTGTATTGCCTTTATATTTATCGGCAAAAGCGATACCGGCTCCCATAGGAATTTGTGCTCCTACAATGCCATGACCACCCATTAAGTTCTTTTCTTTCCAAAACATGTGCATCGAACCGCCTTTTCCCTTCGAACAACCTGTTGTTTTTCCATACAACTCGGCCATCACTATTTTAGGATCCATACCCAATCCTATAGGATGTGCATGATCACGGTATGCTGTTATTTGTTTATCATCGGGTTTTAAGGCCGAACATGTTCCTGCAACAATGGCTTCCTGTCCAATGTACAAATGACAAAAGCCTCCAAATTTTTGTTGTAAATAAAGTTGACCCGCCATCTCCTCAAGCTTTCGCATGATCACCATATCCTCATACCATTTCATGTACGTTTCCTTCGTAAATTTCGAATAAAGGTTTTCATGACGATCAGGTTTACTATGCGATTCTTTTCCCTTTTTCATGGTAGTTTTTTTCACTGCTGTTGTACTCATTTGGCAAATGTTTTGTTAAAAGCAAGTATAAATATAATACAAGGCTTAATACGATTATAGATTTAACGATGATTTACCGAAAAGAAGAGGTAAAAGGTCGGAAACAGCTTGTGTTTTAATTATAGGACCTTTTTGTCCTCCCATGATCAATACAATGGGCGATTGCTGGTTTTGTTCATATTCGCTCATGGCTTGGCGGCACGCACCGCAGGGACTAACAGCATAGTCAACTACAAAAAGCTGACTTTCAGCATATATAGCGGCCTTCACGATCTTTATATCTTTAAAATTAGCTCCGGCATTAAAAAAGGCAACCCGCTCGGCACACAAACCCAAGGGATATGAGGCATTTTCCTGATTGTTGCCGGTAATAATTTGTCCGTTTTCCAACTCAATGGCACAGCCTACAAAGAATTTTGAATAGGGCGCGTACGCTTGTTTTGCAATGGTTTGCGCACGTATATATAACGATTTTTCGCTGGCGTTTAATTCGTCAGCATTTTGAAACTCTTCAAATGATAAAACCAGTTTTTTGACCATCAATATGTACTATTTGTTAATTTACTATTACTTTAGTTTAAACCATTTAGTTCCCGGCTGGTCTAAAATGTTCTAAAATACTAAAGTATGAAAAAAACAATCCTGTTAAATGCAATTTTACTTCTTACCACCAATTCGTTCGCCCAAACCGAAGGCGATGTGTTTTTTGGTGCAACTACTGTACACACGCTTAAATTTACTTTTCCATACAGCAATTTTATCGATAGTTTAACCTGGAGCTATGATAACGATACTTATATCAAAGGCGATGTGGAGATCGATGGTACAACATATATTGATTGTGGAGTTAAATGGAAAGGCAATTCATCGTACACTGCTCCTGGAAATAAAAAATCATTTAAGATCGATCTTAACGAATATGTTTCGGGACAGGATCATGACGGATTAAAAAAATTAAACCTGAATAACGCATTTAAAGACCCCAGTTTTTTGAGAGAGAAATTAGCGCTGGATTTTTATATTGAACATGGTCAGCCTGCACCACGGTGTGCCTATGTTGAAGTATATATCAACGGAACTTTATGGGGATTGTACACAGGAATAGAAGAGATAGATAATACGTTTTTGGAAAGATGGTTTGGCGAAAAAAAAGGAAATTTATTTAAGGGCGATCCTAACGGAGATCTTAAATGGTTAGGAAGCATACATTCGGCCTACTATACAAAGTATGAATTAAAGACGAATGAAACCGAAAACGATTGGACCGATCTGGTGAATTTTATCAATGTAATAAACAATTCTCCGGTAGGAACGTATATGACCGACATGCAGACTGTTTTTAATGCCGATGAATATGTTTACAGTTGGGCAATGGAAATACTTTTCGCGAACCTTGATTCATATACCGGAAGTGGTCACAATTATTATATTTACCATGATTCTACCACCAATAAATTCAGGTTTATTGCCTGGGATGTGAACGAGGCTTTTGGAGAATTCAATATGGGAATGACCATTTCGCAATTGGAAAATCTGGCAGTTACCTATGTTCCCTCTCCTGCAACCAACCGTCCGCTTCATCAAAAAATGCTGGCCAATGGTTATACACAACCTTTATACGATGCCGTATGTGATCTAATCAATGTTGACTGGAGTATTTGGAGTATGGAAGCAAAAATTGATAGTTTGGCCAATGTTATAAGGCCGTACGTTTATGCCGACCCCAATAAATTTTACACTAATGCTAATTTTGAAACCAATATCGACAGTGATCTAACCATTGGCGGAGGTCCGGGTGGCGGAACTTTTCCCGGCATAAAATCATTTTTAACCAATCGCAGAGCCGCTCTTGAAGATGATATGGCCGCCAATAATTGCGTGGTTGGTTTGGATGAATCAAGCGTTGAGAGCAATTTTAGTTATTACCCAAATCCCTTTTCAACAACGGTGACTTTTAGCGGTATTAAGGAGAATGCAACCCTTACGATAGTTGATATTTCGGGCTCAATTGTATACACAAATACATTAAAATCAAGCAACGAAACAATTGACCTTGGTTTTCTTCCAAAAGGAATTTACCTGGTGAATGTAAAAAATGCTAAATTTGGTACAAGTATGAATAATAAACTAATTAAAAATTAAGCTATTGTTATGAGTAGATTTTTTTTCCAACAGGCCGCATTTGTTTGTTTATTATTGAGCACTGCCGTTTTAAGTGGGTGCTCAAAAGTCGAGGGAACGGGTGGTGCCGCAACCATTGAAGGTAAGGTTATGGTACAGGATTACACAATTACACACACGCCCAACGGTGTTCCTCAGCCTTTGATGAATGAAAAAGTGTACATCATTTATGGCAATGGCTCAACGTATAGCGATGATTTTAATACGAGTTATGACGGGTCATATCGTTTTACGAATCTTAGAAAGGGAACCTATAAAATTTTTGTGTATTCAGATGTAGTTCCCGAGCCGGCCGATCCCCCAAAAGAAGTAGCGATGATCGAAGTTGTGACCATTTCCGATAAAAAAGGAATTGTTTCGGTGCCTACCATAGAAGTAAAAAAATACTAGGTGTTAGAAAGCACAAAAAATATACTGGATAAGCTTGACCCTATTTCACTCGAGGAAATGGATAATGTTAAGCTCATGAACCGTATGGATACCAAATGTATTTTTTCGGTGAAATTGCTTAACAATATTCTTCAGGATTGTTCGCAAAATTACAGTGCATTGTTTCATGCAGGAACAAAAAGTGCCTTTTACAAAACACTTTATTTTGACACGGCAGATCTTAAATTTTATTTTGATCACCATAACGGTAAAGCGAATCGTTTCAAGGTAAGAATGCGTAATTATACAGAATCAAAGTTGTTTTTTCTTGAATTAAAATATAAAAGGCATGGTCGCACCGAGAAAAAAAGAATAAAGGTCAGTGATTTTTCAGATAACATCAGTCACGAACAAAATACATTTCTTGAAAAAACAACACATACACATTTTGAGCTTAAACCGGTTATCTGGAACAATTTTCACCGTATTACATTGGTAAATAAAAAAACACCCGAACGTGTTACCATTGATACCGGAATTGGTTTTGATTATAACGGTAAAACAAATTCGTTCGATCAGTTGGTGATCGGTGAAATAAAGCAGGAACGGACCGATTTTAATTCGCCCATTTTACATTATTTAAAAAAGAACGGTGTTCGGCCAAGTGGCATGAGTAAATATTGTTTGGGAATGGCTTTGTTGAATGAGGACATAAAGCACAATAATTTTAAAGAGCGAATATTAAATATTAAAAAAATACAATCTAAATAAAAATCGTAGATGAAACCAAAGGATATTTTTAAAAATGAGTTAGCCGATAATTATGATCAGATCCCGTTTTGGGCCGATGATTTTAATGGTCTTTTATTGCGATTTTTAGCACATTTGATCATTATTTTCATCATCATTCGCTTGATTTATTATCCAACATCAAAACGCAAAGATTTTCTTTTTACCTATATTCTTATCAGCGTTGCTTCATTTTTTATTTGTTGGGTACTTCACAATTTGAAGCTCGACATGGGTGTTGGCCTTGGTTTGTTCGCCATTTTTGGAATTATACGATACCGTACCGATACCATGCCGATTCGGGAAATGACCTATTTGTTCATTGTAATTGCATTAGCGGTGGTAAACGCATTGAGCAATAAAACGGTTTCATACGTTGAATTGATATTTGTGAACACAATAACGCTCATCGTAATTTTCGTACTTGAAAAAATTACTTTTTTAAAGCATGAGACTTCAAAGATCGTTCTATATGAAAAAATTGAATTGATAAAACCAGAGAAAAGAGCTGAATTGTTAAAGGATCTGGAAGAACGTACCGGACTTGTTCTCAATAGAGTTTCTATTGGTAAAATTAATTTTTTGCGCGATACGGCACAAGTAATTATTTACTATTATGATTCAGAGCAGGTAAACACATCAGATTATACTTCAACGGATTCGGATTCGGGCGACAATGATTAAACGAATTTACATATTGTTATTTTGTGTGTGTTTCGCATCAAATTCCTTTGCGCAACGCACTTCAACTTTTGAAACGTGGTTTTCGGGAGCAGTTCAAAAAAAGATAGAAGCTGTTACGTTAACTTTCGAACAAGGATGGCGTATTCGTGAAATGTACATGTCGCGCCAAAATTATTCGGATCTAAGTATTGTCTACAAACTCAATAAATCATTTAGTTTTTCGGGTGGATATCGCCTTGCATTAAAAACCAGTATGTTTAATGTAAGTGAAGTTAATCACCGCGTTTATTTAGAAGCTATTGGAGGTTACGATTTTGGAGATCTGGAATTATCTTTGCGTACAAAGTTTCAATACACCAATTTGGGTCAGGAGGATGATATAGATCTGCCCTCTGAAACATTCTTTCGTAACCGCCTCAAAGCAAAATTTAAATTAAGCGATTTAATTTCGATCTCTGCCTACTATGAAATGTTGTTGATAATGAGCCCGGCATACAAGCTAATTA
>JAYUZA010000412.1:0-4482 GCA_043752145.1 Flavobacteriales bacterium | reverse complement strand
TGGTATTGTTGATGACCACAGCTGCTGCCTGGATCACATCAAATACACGACTTTCGGTTTTACGCTCACGGCCTGCTCCGTATTTTTTCTTAAGATTTTTGAAATATTCAATGGCGTATTCAACCAGATTTTTCAAATTAACCTTCACGGCTTTGATGTCACGCTCTAATCCTTTGATATGCTCATCGGCTTTAAACGCATCGAAACGCGAAATACGCTTGATCTTTATCTCGGTTAGCTTAACTATGTCCTCGGTGGTAATATCGCGCTTAAACAGGTTCTTGAACGGTTTTAAGCCCTTGTCGATGGCAGACAATACACCTTCCCATGTTTCTTCGGTCTCAATTTTACGGTAGATCTTGTTTTCAATGAACACACGCTCCAATGAGCTAAAGTGCCATTGCTCTTCTAGCTCGCTTAATTTAATTTGTAATTCCTGTTTCAATAATTCAACCGTATTGGCAGTTGAGATCTTTAACAATTCACTTACGCCAACAAAGCGTGGCTTATCGTTTTCAATTACACAGGTATTTGGTGCAATACTTATTTCACAATCGGTGAAAGCAAATAATGCATCAATTGTTTTATCGGGCGATGTTTCCGGATGCAAATGCAACATGATCTCCACCTTATCACTCGTATTGTCTTCAATTTTCTTGATCTTAATTTTTCCTTTATCAATGGCTTTGATAATAGAATCAATTAAAGAAGATGTATTGGTTCCGAAAGGAACATCGTCAATGATCAAGGCGTTTTTTCCGTCCTGGCGAATTTTTGCACGTACCTTAATACGTCCACCACGCATACCGTCTTTGTAGTCTGAGAAATCGGCATAACCTCCACTTGGAAAATCAGGAACAAGGCTTACTTTTTTGCCTTTTAAAATATCAATTGATCCGTCAATTAATTCATTAAAATTATGTGGTAAAATTTTTGTCGCCAAACCTACTGCGATACCTTCACCACCTTGCGCTAACAACAATGGGAATTTTATCGGCAAATTCATCGGCTCTTTATTCCTGCCGTCATACGATGCCGACCATTTGGTTGTTTTCGGGTTAAACACAACCTCTAAAGCAAATTTCGATAAGCGCGCCTCAATATAACGTGCAGCGGCTGCGCTATCGCCTGTAAATATATTTCCCCAGTTTCCCTGGCAATCGATCAATAAATTCTTTTGGCCTATTTGCACCATGGCATCGCCAATGGATGCGTCACCGTGTGGGTGATATTTCATGGTATTACCAATAACATTGGCAACTTTGTTGTAACGACCATCTTCAAGCTCGCGCATACTGTGCAGGATCCTGCGCTGTACGGGTTTTAATCCATCGTAAATTGCGGGTACCGCACGTTCAAGAATTACATAACTCGCGTAATCCAAAAACCAGTTTTGGTATAAGCCGCTTAAGGGTGTAACACCACCAAGCTCCTCACCTCCTCCAACTTCGTTAGGGTCGTGTCCGTTAGCCTCGAATAAGCCGCTCTCGTCAGATGCGTTGCCTTTCTTGTCGTTTCCTTTTTTGTTTTTCTTTTTAGCCATTGTCTTAATTCTCTTCTGAAACTAATATTTACGTGTCGTTATTAGTTAATAGTTATTGGTTAATAGGCGTGGCGTGTTAAAATGCGTGCGCCCGATTTTACTTTTTATTTTGTTGTTTTTATTAATCTGTATCTCCACACCCGCTTTACACATTTTGGCAATCATGCCCACACCCCCTATTAACCACTAACGATTAACTTTTATCTAATCCTCAACAACCTCTTCTACCTCTTGAACTTCTTTTGCCTCATCTTTTTCTACCTTCAAATTATCAATAATAAAATCCTGTCTTTCCGGTGTATTTTTACCCATGTAGTATTCCAAAATATTTTGAATACTTTCCTTGCCTACAACTACGGGCTCCAAGCGAATATCGGGACCAATGAATGCTTTAAACTCATCGGGACTAATTTCACCCAAACCTTTAAAGCGTGTGATCTCGGCAGTTTTTCCAAGTTTCGCAATTGCTTTTTGACGCTCCTGGTCGCTGTAACAATAAAATGTTTCTTTCTTGTTGCGTACGCGGAATAATGGAGTTGACAAAATATACAAGTGACCGTTCTTCACCAAATCAGGGAAGAATTGCAAAAAGAATGTCATCATCAACAAACGTATATGCATTCCATCCACATCGGCATCGGTAGCAATTACAATGTTGTTATAACGTAAATTATCTAAGTCGTCCTCAATGTCAAGTGCTGCCTGAATTAAATTGAACTCTTCGTTCTCGTATACAATTTTCTTGGTAAGACCGTGAGTATTTAACGGTTTTCCACGCAAACTAAATACGGCTTGTGTGCTTACGTCACGGCTTGTTGTAATACTACCACTTGCGCTATCACCTTCGGTAATAAACAAGGTTGTTTCCAACTTACGCGGATGCTTGTTATCGGTTAAATGCACCTTGCAATCGCGCAGCTTTTTATTGTGAAGATTCGCTTTTTTAGCTCTGTCTTTCGCTAGTTTTTTGATCCCGCTTAGTTCCTTGCGCTCGCGTTCGCTGGCAATAATTTTGCGGTGTAGGGTATCGGCTATCTCTGCATTTTTGTGCAGGAAATTATCCAGTTTTGCTTTTAAGAAATCGGCAACAAAGGCGCGCACACTTTTTCCACCCGGTTCCATTTCATTGGAGCCCAGTTTGGTTTTTGTTTGGCTTTCAAATACCGGTTCCACTACTTTTATGCTAATGGCAACACAAATACCCGATCGTATATCGGCAACATCGTATTCTTTCTTGTAAAAATCACGCAATACTTTTGTAACGGCTTCTCTAAAGGCGTTTAAGTGAGTTCCGCCTTGAGTTGTATACTGACCATTTACGAAACTATAATATTCCTCACCGTAAGCATCGGTATGTGTCATGGCAACATCAATGTCCTCTTCGGTCATGCGTATGATCGGGTACAAAGGTTGTTCGCTCATGTTCTCTTTCAACAAATCCAATAAACCATTGGCACTCCAGTAGCGCTCACCGTTAAAGTATATTGTTAAACCCGGGTTCAGGTAGCAATAGTTCCACAACATTTTCTCGATGTAAGTGCTCTTGAACGTGTAGTTCTTAAACATTTTACGATCGGGTGTAAAGGTTATGAGCGTACCGTTATGCTCGGTAGTTTTGGCAAGTTTTTTATCGGCAGTAATTTTTCCTTCTCTAAACTCGGCACGTTTTACTTCTTTTTCACGGTAGGCTTCAACAACAAACTCTTCGCTAAGGGCATTTACTGCTTTAGTTCCAACACCGTTAAGTCCAACCGATTTCTTAAATGCTTTGCTATCGTATTTGGCACCGGTGTTCATTTTGCTTACAGCATCAACCACTTTTCCCAAGGGAATTCCGCGGCCATAGTCACGTACGCTCACGGTTTTATCGGTAATGGTAATGTCAATTTGCTTACCATGGCCCATAACAAATTCGTCAATACAGTTATCAATGGTCTCTTTTATGAGAATATAAATACCATCATCGGGGGCGCTACCGTCACCCAATTTACCAATGTACATGCCGGGGCGTAGCCTGATATGTTCTTGCCAGTCGAGGGATTTAATGTTATCCTCGTTATATATCACGTCTTGTTGCTTCGCCATAATCCTATCTATCTAAAAATTTTATTCACTTTTTGTATCCGGTACCCGGTATAACTCGTTCACTATTTGTTTTTCATTTGTCTCGTTGAACCCTATCGGGTTTCCTGTATCCGGTTGTTCTTTTGTTTTACCAACGTGACGTGTTAAGTTCAGTTGTTGTTATTCGGTTTTACCAATGTGGCGTGTTAGGTTTAGTAGTTCTCATGCCCACTCCCACACCCCATCATTCCCAGCGAAGGCGGGAATCTCCCCTAACCCACACATTAAATTTTTTATTCAATTCGTGACCCCGAAAGGATTCAAACTTACAAGCCTCTAATAATCAAAACTTCGTTGGTTCGATTACAACAGGGCCCACACTTTTCGTGATCCCGCTGGGACTCGAACCCAAGACCCTTCCACATTTCCACTTTTTCCCTATGAAACTGCCTCTCAAAAAGCTGTTCCGCTCACTACCGCTTGCCGCTGCTTCCTGCCACTAATCGTGAAATTAGTTCTCGGCCAAAAAACAGAACCCAAAGTTTGTATAATTCTCTCGGCCTCCTAGTACTTTGTAGAGGCAGTTATTAACACATTTATCCTTCATTTTGTTAATAATGATTGAAAATACGTCAATTGTTGACTGATTTTATGTCAAATATGAATGAAAATGCAGTATTTTTGGGCGTGTGCCAGCAATTTGACGTTTGAGATGAAAACCCGACTTGAATGCTGGCAATGGGCTATACGCTGCAAGTCCTCGCCTTAAGTTAATCGGTAAAACCTGAATTTATCCTTGGCTGCGGGCTTTTCGCTTCTATCCCTCACGCAAAAAATTAAGTTATTAAAAATTGAGATTTATTACTTGTTTAAAC
>JAYUZA010000411.1:0-4486 GCA_043752145.1 Flavobacteriales bacterium | reverse complement strand
CAAATTTCTTTTCAAATTGATCTAACAGATCACTTTTTAATTCCTTGTCAACACTTACCTCTTCCTCAATGCTAAAACTTGTTGTAATGGCCAGCAATGTTGATCGTAACGAAGTGTATTGCTCCTCAGTACCTGCGTAAGCCAAAGCCTTTTCTTTTTCTTCAACAGTAAGCTTATCAAAACTCTTTTGGAGAATTAATTCGTTAATGTTGTCGTTTATTTCATCTATATTTTTCATAATCTTCTTATTCGTTTTGTGTACCCTAGTTCGGGGTCATTCCTTGTGATGTTAATTTAGGGTCAAATACCTTTAGCTTCTCTGATAATTTTTTAAGAGTATAAAATAATCGGGATTTCACGGTTCCCTCGTTCGATTCGGTTATATCGGCAATTTCCTTAATGGAAAGGTCCATTTTATAGCGCATCAAAAATGTTGTGCGTTGAATTTCTTCCAGTTTTTCAAGCTCACTATACAGCGCTTTATTAAATTCTTCAGCATCCATATGTTTGTTTTTTTCTATTTCAGTGTTGCCACTGTTGTTTTCATGTTTTAATAATGAGGCTGTGTTTGTTCTCACCTCTTGTTTTCGGTATTCGTTTTTGCACATGTTGTGCGCTACGCTGTAAATCCAGGTTTTAAAAGGCCTTTCCGGATTGTACAACTTTGGTTTATCAATTATTTTTGTAAACAGATCGTGCATAAAATCTCTTGCCTTTTCTTTATCCTTCCACAACATTCGCGTAAAATATATCATCAACGGTTTTGTATATCGGTCATATATTTCACCAAAAGCGCTGCTGTCGCCATCAGCCAGCAATTTCATGAGGTACTCGTCAGTATGTTTCCGATAACTTAAATTCACCCTTCAAAAAAAATATCTTAGTTGAACAATTCGCTCACTTGTTTTTCATTCCCATTAATCTTTGCAATTTTAGCCGACAAAGCTTTTACCACCTGCGCCTCTTTTGTTTTATTGGCAGCCGTATAGAATTTGTAAACCGTTAGCAATATTGGTAAATAATTATTGGCCATTTTTTTGGCATAATCATCAAGCATGCTTGTTTTTTCCAATTGTGTCTTCTTAAATTTATTTGCCCACAACAATTCAGCCTTGGGAACATCTGTTGTGATATCACCATATTTTAACGCAAGCCCTTCGAGCGATAATTCCTTTTCGTGTTTTTTTAATTCAGCTTTTGAGAAAGCATTGGAGAAATAAACACTCTTGGTAGCTTTCAGTTTTGATGCAATTTCAAACGCGGCTGTATAATTGTTGCCGTTGTAGCTGAAAGTGACACCTAGTTTTTTTGAAATATTCTTACGGTATTCCTCACTGTTCAAATAATCAACGTTAATGATCTCAACTCCTGTATTTACTTTCTGGCTCAATTGCTGATTGTATACAGGATAAGTATCCATTACACCATGGGTGAATAAAACGGCATTGTTATCGATTGACTGAAGCAGGTTATATGCATACTCATCAATAAAAGCTTCGTACTTACTAACCTTGCGGTGCTTGGTTACATATTCTTTTAATTTCGCGTCATTACCAATAATGGCATAATAAGCAACATACTGTTCAACAACATCAAGACTCGAGGAATTTAATTCGGATGCTTTTATTAAATACGGCACGAGGAGGGTATTGTGTTTTCCATTTAAGTAAACAGCTATGTTATATTCAAATGAGCCTGGAATCTTATTCTTCATCTCATTCAGAATATCATCAAGCTCCTGTTGTTGGGAAGGCGTAATGGTTTTTGAAGAAGCGCTATAAAACGAATAGAGAGATGATTTGTAATAATTAAGCCAGGCCTGGGCCGAGACCGGTGATTCTTTTGACTGTTGTTCAAAGTCGGCTGCCTGGGTCCTGAAATAACCACTGCTTCTTACGTCCTGACTTGGTGCACTTAATTCGGTATTCAGGTTATTACTGTTGTTATATGCCTTATTGCTCTCATTGTTGGTTTGAGCCATAAGGGTTTCGCTAAGTGCTAAAAGCGTGACTAATATGATCGAAAACTTAAACATATTTCTTTTTTATAGCTGTACAACTGTTTTGGCAATAAGTTCAAATATACGAAGACAATTCTTTTTTTTGCCAAACAACATTTTTTAACGTCTCTTTTAACCGAAACCCTTAATTTTGAAGGGTAAATTTGAAACATGTTTGATAATTTAAGCGATAAACTAGAGCGGGCCTTTAAAGTTCTTAAAGGTCAGGGTAAGATCAATGAAATTAACATTGCCGAAACCCTTAAAGAGGTTAGGCGTGCCTTGCTTGATGCCGATGTTAACTTTAAAATAGCCAAGGATTTTACCGATAATGTGAAGGAAAAGGCGCTGGGAGCCAACGTTATAACCTCGTTATCGCCCGGTCAACTCATGGTTAAAATTACCCGTGATGAATTGGCCGAATTAATGGGTGGTTCCAAGCAGGATATTAACCTGAATGGTAGCCCGGCCATTATTTTGATGTCGGGTTTACAGGGTTCGGGTAAAACCACCCACTCGGGAAAACTGGCCTTATTCTTAAAAAACAAAAAAGCACGCAGACCCCTTTTAGTGGCTTGTGATGTTTACCGCCCGGCTGCTATTGACCAATTACAGGTATTGGGTGAGCAATTGGGTGTTGAGGTTTTTTCGGATAAAGAAGAAAAAGATCCGGTTAAAATTGCGCAAAAAGCAATTGTATATGCGCGTAGCAATAATTTCAATACGGTTATTGTGGATACTGCGGGTCGTTTGGCCATTGATAATCAAATGATGGATGAGATCGCGAACATTAAAAAAGCGATCAACCCAAGTGAGATATTATTTGTTGTAGATGCTATGACAGGGCAGGATGCCGTAAATACAGCCAAAGCATTTAACGATAAATTAAATTTTGACGGTGTTATTTTAACCAAAATGGATGGCGATACCCGGGGTGGAGCAGCTTTATCTATTAAGACGATCGTACAAAAGCCAATTAAATTCGTTGGTACGGGCGAGAAGATGGAGGCGCTGGATATATTTTATCCCGACCGTATGGCCGACCGTATTTTGGGAATGGGTGATGTGGTTTCGTTGGTTGAAAAAGCGCAGGAACAATATAGTGAAGAGGAAGCAAGAAAATTACAGAAGAAGATCGCCAAGAATCAATTTGATCTCAATGATTTTTTAGCGCAATTGCAACAAATAAAAAAAATGGGGAGCATGAAAGATCTTGTTGGCATGATCCCGGGAATGAACAAGGCGGTTAAAAATACCGAGATCGATGATAATTCGTTTAAACCGGTCGAGGCCATTATTCATTCAATGACACCGAAGGAAAAAAGCAATCCCGATTTAATAAACCCCAGCCGTAAACAACGCATTGCTGCCGGTAGCGGAACCAGTATACAGGAAGTAAATAAGCTGTTAAAACAATTTGAAGAAACGCGAAAAATGATGCGCATGATGAGCGATAAAAAGAAAATGATGGCCATGATGAAGCAAATGAAAAATATGCCGGGCATGGGAAATATGCCGGGCCAATAAGCCTATGAAACTTACCTACTTTATTATTGTTTGTGTTTTTCTTTTTGTTTACGCCTGCTCATCTGAAAAAGAAAAAAAAGAAAAAACCGTATGTGCCAAGCCCGGTGAAGTTACGAATCCAAACGGCATGAGCGAAATGTCGCAAATCATGGAAGACTGGTATACGAGCATGAAAATTATTTCAGAAGAACTCAGGGCAGGACGCATGGTAAAAAACGTTACTTCATTTGATGAACAAAAAGTACTGGTAGCAAAAACAACCAAAACAGATCTGAAGAAAGAACAGTTCGAAGCCTTTTCGCATTCATTTTTTTACAATTATAATGAAATCGTAAAAGCATCCTCATTGGAGGATCAGCGCGATAAATTTAATTTGACAGTTACTGCGTGTGTGAATTGTCATGAGCAGTATTGTCACGGCCCCATGGTGCGCATAAAAAAACTATCTGTTATAAGCAGTACAGCCGTATGAGAGCATTTTACTTTTTTAAAAGGAAAACAGTTTGTGTAATCTCACTTACAGCTTTAGGTTTATACTTCAACGATGCAATAGCGCAAACAAGGTCCTCTGTAATTACCGATGAAAAAACAGTGGTCAATAATGGAGATAAAGTGATTTTTAACGATGCTTTCCTGTTTGAAATTGACGGCAGGTATCATACCGAAAATAATTTTAACCGGCTTGATGCCAAGTATGCAACAGTGGTACGTGGCGAAGTTTGGGCCCTTGGAAGAAATTCGGCTGGTATTTCGGTGAGGTTTAGAACTAACTCATCGGCACTTACCGTTAAATGGAAGCTTACCGGTAATGCAAGCCTTAAAAACATGAATAAAATCGGTGTCAGCGGTGTTGATTTATATTGTTTAATAAAAGGTGTTTGGCAATATGTAAATACAGGAATTCCAAGTGGTATGGAGAACACATCTTCTATGATTGCCGCAATGGATACAACCTACAAA
>JAYUZA010000410.1:0-4493 GCA_043752145.1 Flavobacteriales bacterium | reverse complement strand
CTATTGGTGTTTGGTCCTCTTTGTTTTTTTTATTGCAATTGGAAAGCCCAACTGCTAAAACGGAAACTAGCAGAATTTGGAAGGATACCTTTTTCATATACTTTCAAAGGTAAAATATTAATGAATTCAAACAAATGGAAAGTTATTTTAATTGATAAGCGGTAAATTGCGACCCCTTTTTCATTTGAGGAAATTTTATGGGAACGATAAGGGATCACTCCAATAATTGCCTCAGTTCCTAGAGTTGGCAATTTTCTTAAAGTAGGGCGCGCGAATTTTCTAAGTGCAACGTTGAAGGTATTAGTTTGCATTGGTTTTGGCTTTAAACGTTATTTTATGAAAAATGGAAAATGTGATAATGTCTCGGTAATAAAATTGGTAGCCGTTTCGGTTTTGCTGAATCCAGTTGAGATACCCCAATTCAATCGAAAAATTGTGCGGAAGTTCATAATTGATAGATAAACTTATACGGTTGTTGTCAAAAACATTGTACTGAATATTTTTTCCCGCGTTAAGCAAGATCTCTTCGCTTACTTTTAATTTAAGCGGACGTTCTTTACTATCCTTAAGCAAAATGTATTCAAATCCCAGGCGATACCGAAATCGAAAATTGGTTGTATAGCCATCTGCCAATTCTTCTCCTGACGAATTACGTATGAAACGTTGTTCGGCACGGTAACGGTGAGTAATGGTAAATTTACCAAAACCTTCCTGATAAGCGGCTTCAAGGTGAGGGCGCAATTCCGGTACGGTAAGATCGCTGGTTGAGGATGAATCGTTGGGTTGCTGGAGAAAAAGAGCGAATCCGCCCGAAACATTCCATGAGTTATTCAATTTACAATGTATGCGTATACGACCGGCACGCTGGTGCAAGGCGTATGGTTCATAAAATTCACGTGCAATTAATTCAACTCTTAACGACCATTTCGGATTAAATTCGATGGTTTCATTCCAGGTTTGCCAGAACAATTGTTGTCGTATTATTTGCCTTTGTTTGGTTTGAGCATGAATAGGTAATGTTGCCATCGAAAACAGGAAGACCAAAAGGACAATTGTTTTATATAACTTATTTATTATTTTCATTTCGTAACATAGTAATTCTACTTAAATGGTAGAGTTTATAATTAAAAAAAGGAGAGAGGTATTAACAGGTCCGTGACGGACGCATATCATATACACCGTTTAAACGGCTGCAACATCGGAAGTATGTGAGAAAACAGGTCATTGTTTTTGTATCAGAGCACAAATATATAAACTCTATCGAATTGGTCGATATTAACAATAAATTTTTTTTACTATTTCGGTTTAATGAAGGCCGAGATGGTCGATTTTTTCATTACATCACGGGTTTGTTCCTTGATTTTCAGGAACTCTTTACGAAGCAGGCAAATCTTTTCAGATTTACAATCATCGCATTTTTCGTAGTATTTTACCGCCACACAGGGCACCAACGCTATAGCTCCGTCAAACAAACGGTAAATATCGGCCACGGTAATTTTTTTTGGATTTACCTTTAAATAGTATCCGCCACCATAACCTTGTTTACTTCCTACATAGCCGGCATGTTTCAATTCCAGTAAAATTTGTTCCAGGAATTTTTTGGGCACATTGGTTTGTCTGGCAATATCAGCAGTAAGTAAATAGGCATTGTCAAAATTTTCCCCCAGCCTTATTAAGGCTTTAATGGCGTACTTACATTTTTTTGACATCATACTACAACGGGCTTGAACCCAAATTTAGGGAATTCCCCCAAAGAAGTAGAGATTGTTATGAACTAGGACTTAATAATTAAGGTTGAAGGGGTATTGCCCAGCCAAACGCTTTGTGTTTCAATGGCTTTTTGCCAGCTGTCAAGGCTTATAAGCATAAGGTCCTGTTGCTTTAAAAATGTCTTTTCAATTTTATTCTCGGGATATAAAGCAATATGGTTTGGAGCTATTTGTTCAATTGAACGAATGGTCTCTTTCATTTCGGGATGTTGTTTAATAATACCCGTGGCGTCTAAAATGGTAATGCGCGAGTCGTTGTTATGAATGAGCTTTTGCGCATACACCAATAAAAAGCTATCCTGGATCGAGAATATGGGAATAAATATATTTTCAACTTTGGTCAGGTCTTTATCGATGAAAACACCAAAAGGAACTTTGCTTGATTTAATAATTTGTTTGGTACGCTCGTCAAAAACCGAATTTTCAAATAATTTTTCTTTTCCGGTGATCGATCCGTATAAACGCTCGGGATTAATGATACGCGTGGTGAATCCCAAAATTTTACCCAATAATGTGCCTTCGTAAATAGAGTTACCAATTCCAATAATGGTAAGATCGTAATTACCGTTGTTGGCCGTATTTACAATTTCCTTATCAATATCCTGCGTTGGTTTGAACAATGTTTGAAGGGGAATATTTAATTTATCGGCTTCTTTCTTGATCGGTCTGAAACTTTCTCTCTCCAACTCCTCTGCATTATATTGATTTACCTCACTGCTTGGCGATAGGTGTAATGCGATTATGCTGCTGTTGGAATAGGATTTTCTGATAAAACTATTGGCGATCTTGAGCATTTTTCGTGCCCGATGTGGATTTCCGACCGAAACCAATATGCGGTATTTTTGTTGATCTTTTAATTCAGGTGGAATTGAAACCGGGATCTTTTCAGGCATCCAGCGATTGATGAGATCAAGTGCAGGTCCGGTCATTAATGTTGTTACCAAAGCCATAATAACCATCATGGCAAAAACTTCGGGACTTAAAACACCCAGATCGTAACCAATATTTAGTACGATAAGCTCCATTAGTCCACGCGTATTCATAAGCGCTCCGATAATTAAGCTATCGCGCCAGCTTTGACCAACGAAACGTGCCGAAAGAGCACTGCCTAAAAATTTTCCGGTAACGGCAACTAAAATAATGAGTCCGCAAACCTGCCACAGGTGACTATCATCCAGCAAACCTATTTGTGTTCGCAAACCGGTAAACACAAAAAACAGCGGAAGTAAAAGTACCAGCGAAACGTCTTCAACTTTTTCTATAAAAAGATTTCGAAAGCTCATATTGTTTGGCATAATACAACCGGCCAAAAAGGCTCCAAACAGCGCATGTATTCCAATAACCTCGGTTGCGTAGGAGGAAATTAAGAGCGTCACAAAAAATATAGCCACAACAGGTTTACTCAATCCTTCTTTATGCGAATAGATCTCGCCCATTTTTTTAAGAAAAGGTGCCACCAGTTTAAGCATGAGCATTACATACACAATTGCCATTAAAACGGTATACAAAGCGCTTACAAACGAACCTGCTTTAACAATGGCAATTACTACCGCCAAAATACACCATGCCGTTATATCATCGGCAGCGGCACACGTAATAACAATGGTCCCAATTTTTGTTTTAGTCAAACCGCGTTCCTGCACAATCCGGGCAAGGACGGGAAAAGCGGTTATGCTCATGGCAATACCAAAAAACAAAGCGAATGAAAGGAATTTTATATTATCGGGAGCAAATTCCTGGTACATGAAAAATGCAAGACCAACCCCAAGTGCAAAAGGAAAAATAATACTCGCATGACTGATCACCACTGCTTCCTTGGCTTTATTTCTCAAAACACTCAGGTCAAGTTCCATTCCAATAATGAACATGAAGAGAATTAATCCGATTTGACTCAGGAATTGTAAGTTTGGAAGTGACTCAGGTGGAAAAAGAAAAGTGGAAAATTCGGGAATATAAGTTCCTACAAAAGAAGGACCAAGAAAAATACCTGCAGCAATTTCGCCAATAACGGTTGGCTGACCTATTTTTTTACAAATGAATCCGAATATTTTTGCTACAACGATGATAGTAATGATCTGCAAAAGAAGTCGGGCAAGCGGGTGTGTAAGGTTTTGATGATAGGTGATCTTAAATTGTTCCCAAGTTGAGGCCGTAATTTGAGGAACAAATTTAACGCCTTTCTCTTTTTCCAGAAATTCACCTTGTTGCAAAATGTAAAACATGAGCAGCGAAAAGCCACCGATGGTAATTACGTAAAAGAGTAAATTCTTATAATTTTTCATGAATGGTCATAAAAATATAAAATACTTGAATATGGGTGCCAAATTTGAGCGTTTATTGTTTTAAGGTGTATTTATGACCAGTAAAAGCCAATGGCATGAAATTAAGTAAAGTCCTATTCCTGTTTTGTTTCCTTGGGGTAAGTCCCAAGGCGCAGGCCTATCTCACCTATGTTAATGGTCGTATTGACCGTGCTTTATACGATGCGCACGATCCAAAAACCGTAATTGCCGGAAAGATCGCTCAGTTGAATTATCGGGTGGTTCCAAATCAAAGTAAGTATGAACCCATTGAGATGCTTGACGGAGGCCCCATGTATGCTTCAATAGATTTTTCCATCCAAAATGTAATTATGGGTGATTATGATCTGGCGGGTAAACAAATAAATTTGGTGGTTAGTTCGTTCACCTGGCCCGAAGAGCTGGTGAAACTTGATACAAATGT
>JAYUZA010000409.1:0-4505 GCA_043752145.1 Flavobacteriales bacterium | reverse complement strand
CAAAAAGCGGTTTCTGCCGTTGGTAACCAAATTGTGCAACGAAAAAAAATATTGAAGGATAAACAGGCCGAGCTGGAAGTGGTATTTTACGGTCTTCCTGAGAAAGAACTCGAATATGCGAATATTGAAAGATTGTTCGTTATCAAAGAGAAGTACCACACGCTTTTATTGGAAAAGAAAACTGAATATAGCATAAGTGGTCAGGGAGTGACTTCACAAACCGAAGTTTTGGATAAGGCTGTTCCTGCCACATCTCCCGTTTCACCAAGAAAACGGTTAATTACTATCGCATTTATTCTTGTGGCAATGCTGCTTTCTTTGGGGGTAATCTTTGTGAAATATATTTTGCATAATGAAATAACATCACTTAATGAAATTACCAAATTTTCAAACGCAAGTATGAGCATACTGGGGATCGTTCCAAAGTATAAAAAGGATATTCCTGTTTCACAATTGATCATTGATAAGAATCCGAAATCAATTATTTCGGAATCCTTCAGGTCAATACGTACCAATCTTCAGTTTATTTCAAGTGATCCAAGTCCAAAAATATTAGCTGTTACATCTACAATTTCAGGCGAAGGAAAAACGTTCGTTGCCATTAATCTTGGTGGTATTATCGCATATTCGCAGAAGAGAGTAATTATCATCGATCTTGATATGCGTAAACCTAAAATTCACAAAGGGTTTAATGTAGATAACAATATTGGAATGAGTACGATCCTTATTGGAAGGAATTCGTATCAGGAGTGCGTGAGAAAAAGTGCTTTGGAAAACCTTCATTTTATTACTGCCGGCCCGGTGCCTCCAAATCCGGCCGAATTGATCATAAACGGAAGACTTGATGAACTTGTAGCTGAGCTTAAGCTGTCATACGATTTTATTATCATCGATAATCCTCCGGTAGGCTTGGTGAGTGATGGTATCCCGGTTCTCCTTAAAGCTGATTATCCGCTGTATATTTTCAGAGCGAATTATTCAAAGAAAAACTTTGTTCAAAATGCCGACAGAATTATAAATGAGAACGGTGTTACTAAACTATCTGCCATCTTAAACGGTGTTGATATTGATCGGGGCCGATATGGATACAATTATGGTTACGGATATGGTTACGGATATGGATATGGTTACGGTTACGGATATACCGGTGGAGAAAATTATTTTGATGACGATATCAAAAAAAGGAAAAGATCATTTTTCAGTAGATTAAAAGCAAAAAAATAAGTATACATGCGAGTAGTTGAAAAGGTGTTAAATGACCTCCTGGTAATTGAGCCAAAGATTTTTTCCGATCCCAGAGGATTGTTTTTTGAGTCGTTCAATCAGAAATTATTTAATGAAATGATCGGTTCATCTGTTACATTCTTACAGGATAATCATTCGGTTTCACAAGCCAATGTAATTCGTGGATTGCATTTGCAGTCACCTCCATTCGAACAAGGAAAACTTGTACGTGTTGCCAAAGGAAAAGTATATGATGTTGCCGTTGATGTGCGTGTTGGTTCGCCAACATTCGGACAATCATTCGGTATTGAATTATCATCCGAAAATAATTTAATGCTATGGATCCCTCCGGGTTTTGCGCATGGTTTTTCGGTACTGGAGAATGATACCGTGTTTTTGTATAAATGTACCAATGTTTACAACAAGGGATCTGAAATGACCCTGCTTTACAACGATGAAGAGATCGGTATTGACTGGCGGGTGAATTCTGCCATTGTTTCTGACAAGGATAAAGAGGGACTTCCTTATAAACAATTTAAATCACCATTCAATTACAAATGATCCCACAAGAATATTATCTCCTCATCCTTGCGCTGGTATTTATTTTTACCCTGGTATTTTCTATTCTGTTCAATACAATTTTATTGCGATTCGCATCAACACTCGGGATAAGGGAAAATTCAACTAGTATAAGTCGGTGGAGTGCTTCGCAAAAACCGGCTCTTGGCGGAATCACTTTTTTTATCAGTTTTTTGGTGAGCGTCTCCTTTCACTCCGTTTTTTTTAATAACTATGTCAGTATATTCAATAACCTTCAGGCGCTTGGAGTTTTAGCTACTATTTCAATTGCATTTTTAATGGGTTTGGCCGATGATGCCTATAATACAAAGCCTTTTTTGAAGTTCTCTGTACAGGCCATTTGCTCTGTGATCCTTATAGCTACAAATAATTATATTGTTATTACTGATGTCGACTATTTTAATTACATTCTAACCTTTCTATGGGTTGTTGGTATCATGAACTCCATCAATATGGTCGATAACATGGATGGGATAGCTGCATCAGTCTCCATCACAATTATTGCCTGTATTTTTGTTGCGCTCAAAATTGGAAGTCCACTTTCATTGTTCGATTCACTTATTTTGATAGGAGTCATGGGTAGTTTATGCGGGTTTTTATTCCATAACTGGCATCCTTCACGTATGTTCATGGGCGATACGGGTAGCCAGTTCCTTGGAATGTTTCTCGCTTATTTTGGTATAAAGTACTTATGGAATTCAACCGATTTTAATGGTGAGCATATTCCCGCCAAACAATTATGTACTGTATTGGTTGCTTTTATTTTACCAATAGCCGACACTACATTTGTAACAATTTCCAGGATACTGAAAGGGAAATCACCTTTTGTTGGCGGAAAGGATCATACCACACACCATGTTTCATATCTGGGATTGAGCGATTCGCAAGTTGCATTTTTATTTGTTGGTCTTGGGGGGGTTTCGGTTTTTCTTGTTCTTGTAATTAATCGTTTTATCACAGGTTGGGATCACCTATATACAGGGATATTCTTTGTTTATTTTCTTATTTTACTACTTGTCGCGTTTCTTATTAAATACAATGTTAAAGCACCATCCGCAAATGAATCCAAGAACCAAAATACTTAAACTGGCGTTTTTAACAGTTGTCGTTGTGGCAGGAGTATCACTCCTTCAGATATTTGTTTTTTCCACTACCGAAAAAACCGATGATAAAGACACAGAACATCGTGAATTCGTAAAAAAAAATTATCGTATTTTTTCATTAGCTACACCCGATAGTGTTAATTTTGCAGGTGAAAAAGTTCCGGTTAGTGATGTAGAGATACAGGAACGTCTGGATCATGAATTGGTTATTAATACTTATTGGCACTCCCAAACACTTTTCTTTATTAAACGTGCAAATCGTTGGTTCCCTCTAATTGAAGCTATTTTGAAAGAAGAAGGTATTCCCGATGATTTCAAATACATTGCTATGATCGAAAGTGGTTTCGAAAATGTTGTTTCACCCGCAGGAGCTTCAGGATACTGGCAATTCCTGAAACAAACAGGAATTCATTATGGTTTGGAAGTAAATAATTTTGTGGATGAACGATACAACGTTGAAAAAGCCACGCGTGCTGCCTGTATGTTCTTTAAAGACTCCTATAAGATCTTTAAGAACTGGACACTGGTTGCAGCTTCATATAATATGGGAGCCGGTGGTGTACAGGAACGAATGAAGGAACAAGGTGTGAATTCATTTTATGATCTGTTGCTGGTTTCAGAAACAAGCCGTTATATTTTCAGAATTCTTGCCGCAAAAGAAATTTACGACCATCCTTTGTACTATGGTTTTAACCTTCGTAAAAAAGATTTGTATCCTCCTTTGAAAACAATATCGGTTGAAGTGGATTCAAGTATCAACAGTCTTATTAACTATTCTAAGTCAAAGAATATTAACTATAAAATATTGAAATACCTCAATCCATGGTTGCGCGATAAGTCATTGCCCAATAAACTTGGAAAAAAGTATAAAATATTATTACCTGCGGCTGATTTTAATCTTAAGCCTAATTTAAATTAAACCAATGAGTGTAGAAAATGATGTGATAGAAGTATTTGGTGCAAGGGTTCATAATTTAAAAAATATTGATCTTAAAATTCCACGCAATAAACTGGTTGTATTTACCGGTTTAAGCGGTAGTGGAAAATCATCACTGGCATTTGATACCATTTATGCCGAGGGTCAAAGAAGATACGTTGAAACACTTTCCTCCTACGCAAGAACTTTTTTAGGAACACTTGAGCGTCCCGATGTAGATAAAATAAACGGATTAAGTCCTGTAATTTCCATTGAACAAAAAACTGTTTCTAAAAACCCGCGTTCAACCGTAGGAACAATTACCGAGGTGTATGATTTTTTACGTTTGTTGTTTGCAAGGGCGTCAACCGCCTATTCATACAATACAGGCGAAGAAATGGTAAAATACAGTGATGTGCAGATCCTGGATTTGATCATGGAATTTTATGCAGGAAAAAAGATCGTATTGCTGGCACCTGTTGTAAAAGGACGAAAAGGATTGTATAAGGATTTGATCGACCAAATTCGAAAACTGGGTTTTTTACGTGTGCGTGTTGACGGTCAAATAAAAGAAGTTACCGACCGGATCTCACTCGACCGATATAAAATTCACGATATTGAAATTGTAATTGATAAACTTGAAGTTAAAACCGAGTACAAAGAGCGCATTTATGAATCATTAA
>JAYUZA010000408.1:0-11152 GCA_043752145.1 Flavobacteriales bacterium | reverse complement strand
TAAAAAAAAACAGCCGGACCATGAAAAGTAAATAACAATAAAACAAATAAACATGAACAATAATTTAAAAGAATTAAAAATATGGCAAAAGGCCATTGACCTTGCGGTTGAAGTTTATTCTTCAACGGCAGAATTTCCTTCGGAAGAGAAATACGGACTTACTTCTCAAATAAGGCGTTCAGCTGTGTCGGTTCCTTCCAATATATCTGAAGGGGCAGGACGAAATTCAAATAAAGAATTTGTCCAATTTTTGGGTATTTCGCATGGTTCCTCTTATGAATTAGAAACACAACTCATAATTGCCCATCGTTTAAAACTTCTCTCAGATAATACGTCAACCGAGCTTTTAAATAAAATATCAGATGTGCAAAAAATGAATTATAGATTGCGAGAATCATTAAACCAAAAAATCATTAAATAAACCACATCCTCCTTTTAGCACGTCACACGAACCCGAAAATTCGGACGTCTGATGTCTGAAGTCCGATGTCTAGAAATATGCTACTCAATTGTCACTCTCAATACAGCCTTAAATACGGAACCTTGTCCGTTGAACAACTACTTAACCTGATCAAAGAAAACGGGTATAATGAATTTGTTTTGACCGACATTAACAACACCGCCATGTGTGTTGATACTGTGCGACAAGCTGCCGAAGCAGGAATAAAACCCATTATTGGAATTGATTTTAGAAACGGTATACAACAACAATATGTGGGCATCGCTAAAAATAATGAAGGGTTGAAGGAATTAAATATTCACGTTTCCCATCATTTGCATAATGAACTTAACTTTTCAACCATCGCCCCCGAATTTGAAAACGTTTATGTGATATATCCTTTTGCAACGTATACCGGATGGAATTTACGCAACAATGAATACATCGGAGTTTCGATAAACGATCTTAAACGGTTACCATTTACCAAATTAAAAATAAGCGAAAACAAGCTGGCTCTTATGCAACCGTTAACGTTCATCAATAAACGTGGTTTTAACGCGCATCGTTTATTGCGCGCCATTCACAACAACGTTTTATTAAGCCGGTTGCCTGTAAGTGAACAAACATCGCCTGATGAAATAATATTGGAACGATCAAAATTACTGGAGGCATATAAAGATTATCCTCAACTGATCAAAACAACGCAGGAAATTTTAGATTCCTGTCAAATAACAGTTGAATATGGGAAATTTGCCAATAAAAACCTTACACATTACACCGGGACCATGAAAAGTGATATGGAACTTTTGCGAAACGAAGCCTACGCAGGATTACAGTATCGTTACGGAGATGATATTGAACTCAACGTACTTGAACGCCTGGAAAAAGAATTGCGCATTATTGAACAAATGAAATTCGCCTCTTATTTTTTGATCAATTGGGATATTGTAAAGTACGCCCAAAGCAAAAACTATTATTATGTAGGGCGGGGTAGTGGTTCCAATAGCATAGTAGCGTATTTATTGCGTATTACCGATGTTGATCCCATTGATCTTGATCTTTATTTTGAACGGTTCATTAATCCGTTTAGAAGTAATCCACCCGATTTTGACATTGATTTTTCGTGGACCGACAGGGACGATATGACCGATTATATTTTTCAACGTTTCGGAAAAAACGGATGCGCAGCATTGGTGGGTACGTATACCACCTTTCAAAGCGACTCGGTTTTACGGGAATTGGGAAAAGTTTTTGGTTTACCACCCAATGAAATTGATCAATTACAACGAGAGATCGATCCAATAAAAGTGGACGAAATTGGTAAATTAGTTTTATATTACAGCAATTACATTAAAGGGTTTCCAAGTAATTTCAGTATTCATGCCAGCGGTATTCTTATTTCGCAGGAACCGGTTACAACCTATGTAAGTACATTTCTTCCACCCAAAGGATATCCTACAACGCATTTCAGTATGTTGGAAGCCGAAGATATTGGCTTATACAAATTTGATATTTTGAGTCAGCGCGGACTCGGAAAAATAAAAGATTGTCTGGATATTGTTAAACAAAACCACAACGTTGATATTGACATTCATGACATGAAACCAATTTTGAACGATGAAAGAATAAAAAAATTATTGCGCATGGGAAATGCCATTGGTTGTTTTTATGTTGAGAGTCCGGGCATGCGTATGTTGTTGTGTAAATTACAAGCCGATGATTATTTACGCTTGGTAGCGGCCAGTTCCATTATACGCCCCGGTGTTGCCAAAAGCGGCATGATGCGTGAGTACATACTACGTTACAGGGATGAAAAATTACGAAAAAAAGCCGAAGATGCTTTGCCTGAATTGTATAAAATACTGGAGGAAACCTATGGCGTAATGGTTTACCAGGAAGACGTGATAAAAGTGGCACATTCGTTTGCCGGATTAAGTTTGGCCGAATCTGATTATTTACGCAGGGGAATGAGTTGGAAATTCAAACAGCGGAACGAATTTTTCAGAGTACGCCAACAGTTTTTTGATAATTGTTATAAAAAAGGATATACCGAAAAAGTGATCACCGATATTTGGAACCAAATTGAAAGCTTTGCTAATTTCGCTTTTTCTAAAGGACATTCGGCCAGCTATGCGGTGGAGAGTTATCAGGCACTTTATTTGAAAGCGTATTATCCCATTGAATACATGGCGGCCACATTAAATAACGGTGGCGGATTTTATCGTGCGCAGGTATATTTGCAGGAAGCAGTAATGCATGGTGCAAGGCTTGAATTACCTTGCATCAACAAAAGCGATCTTATTTGTTGTGTTTACGATAAAACAATTTACCTGGGTTTTAACATGGTCAATGGTTTAGAAAAAAACACCATGGAATTAATTATGAATGCCCGTGAACAAGAAGGAGATTTTAAAGACCTGCCCGATTTTACAAAACGTGTACCGGCATCGGTTGACCAGGTATGCTTATTGATACGGGCAGGTACTTTTAAATTCACCCAAAAAAGTAAACAAACATTGTTGTGGGATGTGTATTCGTTGTTAACACCATATACTAAAAAACAACCCGACAAGGAATTGTTCCATGTTGAAACGGCCGAGTACACGTTGCCTGAATTGCATGAAAATAAATATGACCAAATTTTTGACGAAATGGAATTGTTCGGCTTTACACGCGAATTACCGTTTAATTTATTGAAAGATGAGCTGACTTCAACACTCAAGGCTGCCGACTTCAAACAGTATTTAGGGCAGACCATAAGTATCGTTGGGTTTATGGTAAACATTAAAACCACACAAACATCCAAAGGCGATAAAATGTATTTCGGAACGTTTTATGATCTGGATGGTCAGTGGATCGATACCGTACATTTTCCACAAGTAGCAAAAGCTTTTCCATTCACGGGTCCGGGTTGTTATTTAATTAAAGGAAAAGTTACCCATGAATTCGATTTTTACAGCCTTGAAGTTATTGAACAAAAACGATTGCAGTATATTGACAGGGATAGTGCAAAGCATATGAAAAAGGATAATGCGAATATGAAAGATGGTAGGTATGCGAAGGCGTAAATGAAACGAGAACAATTTTTAAAAAAGGAAAACAGATTATCTCAAGGGGCGAAAAAAAGTCGATGAGTTGCAGATTACTAAAATATATTGAAAATTTCAGCACTGCCTTTATTTTAAATAATTTTATCAAGAAACTACAAATCGAGCCCTTCCAATTGAATAAATAGAGGCAAGATTCGTAGTTTACCGTTAAAAAGAAAGTTATGAATAAACTACATATTATAGTCAGACTATTTTCAATTCGTGATTAATTTTACTTTGGGGAAACCGGCCTTTGCAACGGCAAAAATTATTCACCAAATTTGTTAGTAAATGGAAAACGATGAATATATAAAAGGAAGGGGAGCACAGGTAAATCCGAACAATAAATTCAATTCATTGCAATTTGTACGCGAGCATTTCGAAGGAATTGATGAAGAGGAAAACCCTGATCCGACCACTAAATTTATTGAGGTTTTTCCTAAAACCATTGTCAACAAAGTGGATAGCCCCGATCTTGGATTAACGTATTCAATGAATCCGTATCAAGGTTGCGAGCATGGTTGTACCTATTGTTACGCGCGGCCTACGCATGAGTATTGGGGATACAGTGCCGGACTCGATTTTGAAAAAGTAATTCTTGTAAAAAAGAACGCGGCTCAATTGCTTGAACAAACCTTGCAAAAGAAAAACTGGGAAGTAATGCCCATTATGCTATCAGGTAATACAGATTGTTACCAACCTTGCGAAAAAAAGTTTGGCATTACGCGCCAAATACTGGAAGTATTGTGGAAATACAAACATCCTGTAGGTATTATCAGCAAAAATGTGTTGTTGCTACGCGACCTCGATATTTTGGCACCCATGGCTGAAGAAGGACTGGTGCACGTAAGCCTTAGCATAACCTCGCTAAGTGAGGACACACGCAGAATACTGGAACCGCGAACCGCTACCGTTAAACGAAAACTGGAAGCCATTGAAATTCTCTCGAAACATAAAATTCCCGTGAATGTGATGATGGCACCAATGATCCCTGCCATTAACGATCATGAAATTTTCTCCTTGGTAAAAGCGGTTACCGAAAGGGGAGCCTTATCGGCCCATTATATAGTTGTAAGACTTAACGGACCTAACGGAGGTATTTTTACCGATTGGGTTAAAAAGAACTATCCCGACCGTGCCGAAAAGGTGCTCAACCAAATAAAGGAAACGCATGGCGGAACACTTAACGATAGCCGATACGGAACGCGTATGAGCGGTGAAGGAAACTTTGCACTAAATTTGAAGCGTCAGTACAAGATAGCGTACAATAAGTTTTTAAAGGATAAGAAATTTCCACGGCTGCGTACTGATCTTTTTGTACGGACGAATAAGGGGCAGATGACAATGTTTTAGTTACTAGTCTTGAGCCGTTAGTCCTTAGTGATATTTACAAAAAGCGTGCGTAATTTTTTTCACCAATCGATACGGATTACTCATGACTAACGACTCAAGACTAGTGACTAATCCTCTCCCACACACAAACACACCTGAAACCTGTATTGGCACTTGGTTTTGTTTGCTGAGCTGCGGGTTGCGAATAGATCATTTTTTTAGAATCATTCCAACCTCCACCAATGCAGGTATCTTTTTCAATTACCCATTCGCGAACATTGCCGCGTAAATTATAGATATACTTTGGTAAACGCTTTTTAATACAAAAAGAACTTACAGGACCTGTTACATCACCTCCATGGCTTGTAAAGCAAGGAGGATTACCCGCATTTATAAATGGATCAGTCCAACATTTGATGCGTTCTTCTTTTTTCGATCTTGAAAAATGAATGCATTCCAAGGAGTCTGTATAGCTTATTGCATACTCCCATTCGCTAATTGAAGGCAAATTGTAGCGAGGTACGTAATTAAAATTTGTATCGGGTACATAGTTTTTAAATCGTCCGGCTAAATAACGTTCAATGGTAAAATGCGTTTCCTTGGTTTGATCGGTTTCCCATTTTATTACACCCTCACGAATTAAAATATATTCATACACTCTATTCGTACGCCAATTGCAAAAATCGAGTGCCTGTTGTTGGGTTATACCTACTACAGGATAATTACGGTAAGCTGGATGGCGTAAATAAAATTCGTCATGCTGACGCAAGCAGGTATCGGTTTGAATCCAAATGGTTGAATCGGGTAGGGCTGCAAGATATTCGGGGGAATTTGGTCCGATTTTTTGATCGATCCAATACAAATATTCACACCAGTTAAAATTGGTTATTTCGGTTTCATCCATCATTGAACCGTTTGGTAATATTATAATTCCGGGAGGAATTTCGGTTCCTGGAAATAATGCTTGCTTGGATCTTTTACCCTTTTTGTCGGGGACAAATTTTTGAGCCGAAGTTCTAAAACAGCAAAAAATGATGAGCATTAAAATAATTGAAATATAACGCATCATCCTTTAAGACTTTTTAATTTATGCTTGCCATTTTTCCTAACAATAATTCTATAATCAGAATCCTGATATTCCCCCGGTTGCAGGTTCCCAATTAAATAATCATATCGGTTTCCTAATTTGCTTTCGATGAAAATAAATGAAACTAGCATGTCAATATCCGGAATGGAAGGAAAGGTATTGCAACAATTGCAGTAGGGGATAAAGTTTTTTACAATAAAATGTGTTTTTGTCGATTTTTGTATTGTAAACATATCACCCAAAGACAATGTTTCGGATCTGAAATTTACCCTGCTTCCGCATGGAATTGAATCCATTTTTTGAAGCAAACATAAAATCTCTTCTGCAAGTTCCTTTGCCAGAATTTCCTTCGAAAAAACATATTCCATTGTGGGAAGACAATTTTCTTCCGGCTCAGTACATTTATAAATAAAGGAAAGGACAAATCCACCAAAAATGCTGTCTTTTTGCCAAACATCAATGATTTGTTGGCTATTTGAAAGGCGGTAATAATTTGTATGAATGGTATCCTTTAAAAGAAATGGAATTCCAAATCTTCTGCTTTCTTTTGACTCAAAACTTTCTTCCAATCTACAATTTTGCAGTCTAGGTAAATTAACCTGTTTCTTTTGTCCGACACAGTCAAAACAAAAGACTAAAACAACCATGGCCAGTGTATATTTTTTAAATTGTAAAACCATTATTGGCGATAGGTATATGTAAGTGTTTTGGTGGTCTGCAATTTATTTTTTTTACCATACCATTTCTGGGTATCCAAAAGATTTTTTTCGTTATACGTAAATTCATGCTTTGATAACATAACACCTTTTGAAAATGATTCGTATGACGTTTGTAAAGAATCTTTATAAGCATATTTTGCTTCGTAATTCAGCTTATCCCTTTTATAAAAGCAATGACTTAATGGCTTTTGAAAACTCTTGTCAAAGGTTCGTTTAAACCTTAGTTTATCATTCTTATCATACTCCAAATGTTCAACAGGTAAAGTGTCCTTAGCAGTAAACTTTGTTATGTATTTTACTATCCTGCCTTTTTCATCAAAGGTTTGAAATACGTAAGTCAAATAATCGGCAGAGCTTTGCTGCCAATGGCATACCTGCGTTTCGTTTTTCTTTGCGGTTAATTTTTCGCCTTCTTCTTTGCAATCATAAGTCCAAATATTTTTGACCTTGCCATTCCCTTTATACAAAGTGCTTTTAGAGCGCTTATTTTTTGCATAGTATTCATATACCCATCTTCTTCGTATTTTTGTGCCGTGTTTTTTGTATTGCACCGTTTCAATAAGATTGTTATCGGCATTAAACCTCCAGGCTCCTTTGTCAATAAGAATTCCTTTTTTATTTCTTTTTTCGAACGACAATATTTCACCGGTTGGTTGACGGGTAAAAACAGTTGTAGAACGTAATTTTCCTTTTTTAAATCGCTCTAGGCTGGCTTCGTTGCCATATTGATCGTACGTTTCTTTGATCCTCGGTACTTCTATGCCTTTTTTATTAATTTCAGACAGTTCAATCAATTTTCCGTTTTCATTATAGTGGCTTATTTGTGTATGGGTTTTGTTTTTTTTTGCACGTTTATAAACGACCTGAATTTGTTTTATCTCTTTATTTTGTTGTTTGTAAACGGGGTCGGTATTTATCCAATACGTGTTTACATCAAAATAGTCGTAATATTCACTTTGCGCTTTTATGCCGGTAAATACAAACACGGCAACTACCGTTAAAAGAAGTCGAATTTTGGTCATGTTATTTGAGTTGGTACCATTCATAACCCTAAAAAGTCACTTTGGTTACAAGTCATTTTAATAGGTTTTAAACATTCCTTTTTTACACTTTTTAACATTAGGAAGGCAGAAGCCAAAAGGCATAAGGCACAAGTACATTTTGCCGTACAGCACTGTAAACCAAATGCAGATATCTTTTTTCATGAGTGATACTACCGACAACTGACAGCTTTTACAACTATGAACTTCTTCGAAGTAGGGGTGTACCAAATATAAAATGACCCACTATGAACATTCTAAAATCTACTACCATGGCTACAAAATTCGCTTCGCTGCTTGTATTGGCAGTTGCCTTAACCGGTTTCACCTATTCGTGTAAAAACGAGACCAACAATTATTCCATCAATCTGCCCGGTGGACTTGAAATGGGAACAACCAATTTAGGTTTTCCGGCAGGAACAAGTATTGATACAACAGGATTGCAAAAAAAGTATGATGCAAAAAGTTTGATGACATTCTCAACCGGCTTGGATCATTCGTATTTTATGACCGACAAAGAAGATAGCAAAGCGTATTTGTATTTAGAAGCAAAAGCGGGAAAATATGTTCCGCAGGGACAAAAAAGAACTCCACTAAATATTTGTGTTGTGATCGATCACAGTGGTTCAATGGAAGGCGATAAACTTTTGTATGCGAAAAAAGCAGCAAAATTCGTAGTAGATAAATTGACCAGCGATGACTTTTTATCCATCGTTATGTACGACAGCAAAGTTGATGTGGTTGTTGCATCGGGTAGTGTGAAAGACAAAACGGGCATGAAAAATAAAATTGATGCCATTAACGATAACAGCGGAACCAATTTAGGTGGAGGGTTATTGGAAGGATACAAACAGGTAAAATCAACTTTTAAATCGGGATTTGTAAACCGTGTTTTATTGATGAGCGATGGTTTAGCCAACGAAGGAATTGTAAGTATTGATGCTTTGCAAAAAATTGCCAAAGAAAATTGTCAGGAATACAGCACATCGTTATCGACCTTTGGAATTGGCTTAGACTTTAACGAAAACTTAATGAAAGGTATTGCCGAATATGGTTGCGGTAATTATTATTTTATTGATGACCCTGAACATATCCCAACCATATTTGAAAAAGAGTTGAACGGCTTGTTGAATTTAGTCGCAAGCAATGTAAAACTTTCGGTTCGTGTACCGCAAGGCATGCAGTTGGATAAATTGTTCGGATACAAATACGATCAAAAAGGTGATGTAGTAACAGTAGATTTCAGAGATGTGTTTTCGGAAGAGACCAAAGCCGTATTGTTGAAGTTTACCATTTTGGCTAGTACGACTACTGATCAGAAATTTGTTGCTGAATTAACTTATAACAATGCTATGTCGGCTGAAAAAGAGGCTAAATCATTTAAAGCTGAAAACGTTTTAATGCTTACAAAAGACACTACGGCCTATGCAAAATCGGTATGCGAAAAGGTAATGGAGCAGGTCATATTGTTTGAATCGAACTATGCATTAGAGCAAGCCATGATAGAGACCGATAAGGGTAATTATGATAAAGCCCGTGCAATTACTTCGGGTAATTCCACCTATTTACAATCAAACAAAGCTTATGTTGATAAGAGTGACGAATTACAAATTCAAACAACGACTAATTCTGATTACAATGAGAAATTAAAGGATATTGAGGTTACGACCGAATCGGAAAAGAAGGTGATCCAAAAAGGAGCAAAGAGCCAGAATTATAAGTCGACTTATAAAAAACACTAGTAAAGTTGATGTGAACCGAAATAGTTTTATACTTTAGTCAGCTATGACAAATATGAAATTATTTCGGTTTTCTTTTTTGCTTTTGGCCCTTACCGTATGCGTAAGTTTTACGGTACTGATCGGTCCACCTGAATTACCCCTTATTAAAGCCGTAGAATTACCAAAAGTAGATACGCGGACCTTTCAGGACGGTGGTGAGGAAATTGGCCGTCCATGGTGCACGATATCACCGGCCATTGGCGAAAACATGAAAGCATCATCTTTCTTAAAGCCCAGTGGCGAAATTACCTATGATATTGACAAAGCCACCGATTGCGATATTTACACTGCATGGGTTGAAGGCAAAGCCGATTACGGTAAAGGCGAATATCTTGAATTTAAAGTAAACGCAGGGCGTATTGAAGAAGATGCTTTGTGGATGTTTAACGGTAAATGCGAAATGCAAAATGGTTATGCAAAGAGCGAAAAAAGCTGGAAAGAGAACAGCCGTGTGAAGAAATTAAAAATATATCACAATAATTCACCTTTATGTATTATTCAGTTAGTGGATTCGCGAAAGATCCAAACCTTTGATATGTCAAAATTTTTTGACCTGAGTGAAATGGAATTAATATCGAATGATGCTGATGGAAACGAAATAAGTATTTTGATTAAAGGTTCGGCTGCCGAAAATTACAATACCAATAAATGGAACGAAGGAGCGGCCATTAAGCTTAAAAAAGGAGATATTTTAAAGTTCGAGATTCTTGATGTATATCCCGGTTTGAAATGGAAGGACACTGCCATTACTGAATTAAGAGGAGGGAAATGACGCGAAAATCAAGCTTATTTATCCTCGTATCCTCATTTTTAATGGCGTGCAATTCTGCAAAGCACGAGCCAAAAGTGGAAGAAATTCCTGAAGAAATTGCCGTGCCGGTGAGTACCGAATTTAATTTTCCCGAGATCCAGGTCCCTGAAGGATATTTTATGGATAACATATTTCGTTCTGATACCATAAAAGGAGTGGATTATAATATTGACTTCATTAAAGCCAAGAATGAGGATCTCACCAAATACAACGAGGCGGCAGTAGGGGCTTTAACCGCTGAAATTGATAAAAGTCTTTCCTGGTACAGTGGCGACAAACATCCCGATTATTGCCCGGTTTACAGCGAGGTTTACAAACCAATTAAATTCAATGCCGGTGCAACCTATATTTCAACTATTTTCGTGAACGATTCATACAGCGGAGGAGTTCACCATAACTATGGTTGGTACGGGCTTAATTACTGCAAAAAGGAAAAACGCATACTTTGGTGTAAGGACGTTTTTAAATTCAAAACCAAAAAGGATTCAATGGATTTTAAACGAATGATTGGCCGAAATCTGGATGAATTTCAATTGGATCTTTCGGAGGATTCGGACTCGGTTTCATTCTATATTTTGGACGAAGGAATAGAGATTTATCCGGACCTTGGATGGGCCAATGGCATGCATGGGGCAAGCTTATCGTTTGATAGTTTGCGGCCGTTTTTGACCAAACAATTTACCTTAAAGTTTAATAGGAAACAGTAGGTTAACAAATATGGATGACGACTAAATAAGGGCCAAAAAGCAGCTATACTCTATTTAACATAATATAAATTATAAGACATTTATATTTGTCCGAAATTTAGCAAAGTTACTTGAATTTAAACTATTTATACTGCTTATTGAAAGCTA
>JAYUZA010000407.1:0-4541 GCA_043752145.1 Flavobacteriales bacterium | reverse complement strand
TTACCTGTTGGATCGGTTATTTCAACAACCGCAACCAAAAATGCCGGAGGAGGAATTTTTCTGACATCAGAATTTAGCGATACTGCCAAAGTGCGCTCAGGGTTAGTCGCTACAATTATTGATTCGGCTGATGTTACCTGCAACGGTGCCGGTGATGGTATGGCTGAGGTAGGCGTAACAAGTGGTATTGGTCCGTTCACGTTTGCATGGTTCACTTCAGGGTTTGCGCCAACAGGTATCACAACGGCTGTTGCCACAACGTTAGGTCCGGGTTCATACGTTGCTATTGTAACCGATCTTGGTTGTGGTTGTTCTGATACTTCAAATGTCGTTACAATTTCACAGCCATTGGCATTGGCTGGAGCAGTTTCTGCAGTCACAAATATTTCTTGCAGCGGTTCTTGTGATGGAAGTATTACTCTTATCGAATCAGGTGGCACACCGGGTTATCAATACAGTATTGATAATGGTTTGTCTTATTTGCCTTCAAATATTTTTACAGGGTTGTGTGCAGGTGTTTATCAGTTTGCTGTAATGGATACGAATGGATGCGTTTCTCCATTAGCAGGAAACACAGTAAATATTACTTCACCGTCTGTTCTCATAGCAACACCAATTGTAACGAACGAGTCTTGCGCTGGTGCTAACGATGGTGCTATTTCGTTCACAATTATAGGGGGTACACCAACGTATCAGGTAAGTGGTGATGGAGGTTCTACATTTACAAGCGGAAGTATTCTTACAAATTTAGCTCCGGGCTTAATTAATTACCAGGTTAAAGATACCAATGGTTGTATTGCTTCTGGTTCCATCACTGTTACAGGTGGTGTTGTGGTTACACCTAACTTTACTTTTACTCCTGCCTGCGAAAATGTTTTAAGTGCCATTAACGATGCTTCATCGGTATCTTCGGGAAGTATAACGGGCTGGTCATGGACGTTCACAGGCGGTTCACCATCCTCATCTATATTACAAAACAATTCGGTACAGTTTTTTACAGCAGGTTCGCCAAGTGTTACACTTGTAGTCACCACATCATCAGGCTGTGTTGATTCCATTACCATGGGTGTTACCATCTATGATAATCCTTTTCTGAATGCAGGACTTGATACCAATATTTGTATCGGAGGTCCGTTCACGCAAAATGCTTTTGTTGCAGGCGGAACCGCACCATTTAATATTTCGTGGTCACCTGCAGGTGATTTTATTTTAAGCACTATTGAGGATGCAGTTCTTACAGCAGCCGCTATGAGTACTACAGGTTCAACCACCTACACGATGAGTGTTAGTGACTTTAATGGTTGCGTAGCAAGTGATTTAATGATCGTAACCGTAAATTCGATACCAACTGTAAGTGCAGGTGTTGATCAAACCGTTTGCAGTGGAACTCCGGTTACATTAACAGCTACTGGTTCTGCAGCATCTTATTCGTGGGATAATAGTGTTACCAACGGAACACCTTTCTCTCCTACGGCAACAATAACCTATACCGTTACAGCTACCAATGCAGCAGGTTGTCAAAACACCGACCTTGTTGTTGTGAACGTTGATTTACCATATACCGTAAATGCAGGATTTGATTTTACCGCATGTTCAACTTCATCAACAATAGTATTGAGTGGAGCAAGTTCTTCCCCGGGAGTTACATGGTCAACCAACGGATCAGGTTCTTTTGTTCCATCATTCACAACATTAAATCCTACATATGTTCTTGCAGGGACCGATACATCTTTGGGAACGATTTTCTTTATTCTTACAACTGCAAGTTCAGGCTTATGTCCGGCACAGAACGATACCGTTTTTGTTACGTTCACCCCCGGTGCCGACCCAAGCTTTAGTTATACTGATTACACGCTGTGCGAAAATGATCCCGCTATTTATCCCGCTACACCTGCAACAGGAAGTGGAACGTATGGTTTTGTTGGTTCGGGTCTTTCACTTAACAGTTTAACAGGCGATATAACCCCGTCTTCATCAACTCCGGGACTTTATCAGGTGTACCATACATTGACAACTCCTTGTATAGTGACCGACACAATAACTGTGGAAATTTTGGCAAAACCATTCGTGCTTATAACACCCCAACACCTGGGATGTTATGGTGATACGATTCAATTTGTTGGAAGTCCTGGAGGTGGAACTTATTCGGGAATACCCCTGGGACTAAATTCAATCTCAGGTGTATGGATCAACTGGTTGTCTGGACCGGGATTTTATACGGTAATTTATACGTATACCCACCCAACTACAGGTTGTAGCGGTTTAGATACAAATAAAATTTATTTGCGTCCTGCACCGGTTACCAGTATCACTGGTGTAACAGGTCCGTATTGTCCCTCCGATGGCCCGTTTGTTGTTACAGGAAACCCTTCAGGAGGAGCCTTGTTTTTGAACAGTGCTTTTCAAGGAATTTCAAGTTTTAGTTATGACCCTAACGTGGTTCAAACCGACACAATAATTTATGTTTATCAGGATCCCGTAACCTCGTGTTATGGATATGCGCAGTTAAACATAGTGGTAAGTCCTGCACCGGTCACGCCAATACTTTCCACATCGGCCCCATATCTTTTTTGCGGCACAAGCCCAACTACACTAACCGTTAGTAATGCGTCATCAACTGTTTCCTGGTATGCTGATGCGGCCCTTACACAATTTATTACTTCCGGTGCGTCAGTTTCATCAACAGCATTGCCCTCAGGAACTAATACGGTATATGTGGTAAACCAGGTAGGTACTTCATGTACCAGTGCAGCGCTTGCATTAACGTATACGAATTTTGATGAAGGGCTTATTACATTTAGTGGTCCGTATATGACATGCCCGTCCGCACCAATTACCATTAACATGAGCATACCCTCAACTGCGGGTATTAGTTTTCAGTGGGTGGCTGACTCAAGCCTTAACGATGTATTTGCATTGAATCCAATTGTAACACCAGCACAAACCACAACGTATTATGTTTACGCAAACCCATCTGCTTTACCGGGTTGCTTCATTCTGGATTCAATTACAGTAACAGTTGCTCCATGTTCACTTGATAATGTTACCAACGCGTTTTCGCCCGATGGTGATAATATTAACGATACCTGGATAATTAATGGAATTCAGCTGCATCCTGAGAACAGTGTTATTGTTTTCAACCGATGGGGCGATAAACTCATTCAAATTGATAATTATGATAATGTGACTAGGGTTTGGGATGGAAAATACAAAGGTTCATTGGTAGCTGCAGGAACATATTATTTCATCATTCAATATTATGATGATGGCCAGCAAAAAGCCGGATGGATACAAATTAATTATTAAGGAAGAAGCAAATGAAAAGTAATATTTTATATATCGTACTTGTTCTTCTTCTTTCACAAAAAGCAGAAGCACAACAGGACGCAATTTACAGTCAGTATATGTTTAATCCGTTCATGATAAATCCTGCGTATGCAGGAAGTCGTGATGCGTTAAGCGGTGTTTTACTGTTCAGGCAACAATGGGCGGGTATTGAAGGGGCGCCAAGCACACAAACATTCAGCACGCATTCAGGTATTGGTAAAACAAAATTGGCGGCAGGATTAAATCTGGTGAATGATGCAATTGGGCCTACGCAAAATTCAGGTATATTTTTAACCGGAGCTTATCATCTTAAACTGGCAAAAGGTAAATTATCGTTTGGTTTACGTGGTGGTGTATATAATTCGCGTTTGGATAATAGTTTGTTGAGATATAATAATGCCACCGATAAATTCAATACCATGAATACGGTTTCAACATTGATACCGAGTTTTGATGCAGGTTTGTATTATTATACACGCAATTTTTACGTGGGTGCTTCGGCAACGCACTTAACTCAATCAAAATTTGAGTACGATAGTTATCCGAGCGGAACAAATTTATTCCTTAAGCGTCATTATATGATCGCCAGCGGATATGCTGCCGAGATCACACCAAAAGTTGTGTTTAAACCATCGGTCCTTATAAAATATGTGGATGGTGCGCCAATTAATTTTGATATTAATACAAGCTTTTTATTCAATAAAATATTTTGGCTGGGCGCTTCGTACCGCTCGGGGAATGGCATAACATTTATATCTGAATTTTACATCACCGAATGGTTCAGGGTAGGGTACTCGTATGATTTGGTGATGAACCGACTCAAAAAATTTACATTGGGTACGCATGAAATTGTAGCAGGTTTTGATATAAATTTAAAGAAGGTTAACCATATTTCCCCAAGGTACTTATAGGATGAAGATCAGATTTTTTATTAGTGTAGCATTTTTTTTTAGTTCGCTTTTTATAGGTAAAACGCAGGTAAACGATGATTTTAACACCACCGTTTCAACCGCATATAAAGTAAAATCCATCAATAGACTCAATACGGAGTATGCTGAATTCTCCCCCATAATTTATGGAAGCGATTTTATTTTCGTAAGCGATCGTGAGAATGATATGGTCAAGGTCGGGGAAAACAACTGGAAAAAGAAAAAACACCTCAATATATTTAAAGCAAGCTTCAATAGCCCTAAAGACGATTCTGTAAGTTTTTC
>JAYUZA010000406.1:0-25210 GCA_043752145.1 Flavobacteriales bacterium | reverse complement strand
GCATTTGTGAACATTTTTGGGTATGCAAGTAAGGTAAACGTCTTAAAGGCTAATGCAAAAGATTTTTATTTTAATGAATTCGCAAGGGAAAAATACATTAAAGATCTGAGAAAAAAAGGAGTGCTGAAAAATTACGAACTTCATCAGCGAAAGAAAGACGGATCGCCCATTTGGATTCTTGCAAATGTGGAGTTAATAAAACAAGGAAAGGAAGAACTGATACAAGGAACCCTTAACGACATTACAACACAAAAGATAACTAACGATAAACTGATCCAAAACAACGAGAAGTACCGTAAATTATTTGAGAACGCCAGCGATGCTATTTTAATTATCAAGGACAAAAAAATAATTGACTGCAACGAGGTTTCAACAAAACTGTTTAAAACACCAAAGAACGGCTTGATAGGAGCAAATTTTCCGGAGTATATATCCTTTGCCGATCTTAGCAAGGAACAGATCTCAACGTTCAACGCAATTTTTGTAACAGGATCAATAAAAAATAAAGTTTGTGAATGCGTATTAAAGGATAAAAAAGGCGAAAAGATCATGGCGCAGATCGCTGTTTCGGTTATTACCGAAAATAACGAGAACACCTACCAGCTTATCATTCACAACAACACCAAACAAATACAAGAGCAAAAAGAACTCGAACAAAGCAAACAAAATTTTGAGAACCTCATAGAATATTCGCCCGATGGAAATATAATTATTTACCAAAACAAAGTTTTATTCTCCAATGCGGCAGCATTAAAAATGATAGGTGTAAAAACCAAAAAAGAGATCATCAACAAAAATATTTCTACTTATTTTCTTACCCGACACCAACCCGAAATAAATAAGCTCATACAATTCGTAAGTGAAAAAAGGGCCAATACAAAGTTTTATGAATATCAGCTAAAGTCCAAAGTAAAACGCAGCATTGATGTTGGCATACAATTAACCAATCTTAAATATGGCGGACTTGATTGCGTTAACATGATCATTTATGACCTGGAACTAAAAAAACAACTTGCGCAGCAGGAATTAAGGGCCAACATTGCCGAAGAAGCGAACAAGCATCTGGAAAAAGAAATTTATGAGCATAAAAATACACAGGATAAATTATCAGACCAGATAGCCAAAACAAAGGCGTTGCTTGAAGGTTCGCAAAACGTATTAATTTATACCCTTGACAAGGATTTTAAAATAACATCCTATAATTCCATTTTTGAAAAAACAGCGAGGTTGATCTTCGGATTCGAGCTTAAGCCTAACAAAAACTTCATTTCCTTCATCGAAAAAGTTATATCAAGTGAAGACAGGGAAACCATGTACGATCGCTTTAAAATGGCCTTTAGTGGAGACTCGGTGCGTTTGGAAGGGCCTATGCGTATGCAAAACGGAGGCGTGGTATGGATCGAAACATTTATAAATCCCATTAAAAGGGGAAAGGAGATCGTGGAAATTTCCTGTATATCGACCGACATTACCGATAAGAAACAAAAAAGCGAAGACCTGAAGAGCTCGCTTAAGGAAAAAGAAGTTTTGTTGAAGGAAGTTCACCACAGGGTTAAAAACAACCTGCAAATCATCTCGAGCATTTTAAACCTGCAAACATCGTTCAGCAACGACCCAAAAGTGAACGAAATTTTAAAGGAAAGCCAAAATAGGGTCAAATCAATGGCCTACCTTCACGAGTCGCTCTATCAAAATAAAAACTTTACTTTTATCAATTTTTCAGATTATTTGATAAATTTGTCGAAGAATTTGGTTCATTCATACTATTTCTCAGCAGGCTCGGTGGATTTAGACATTGATGTTGATAAAGTGGACCTGAACATTGATCAGGCTATACCATGTGGGTTAATTGTTAACGAGTTATTAACCAACGCAGTTAAATACGCTTTTCCCGATGAAGGTAAAAGCAACAGAATAAGCATCAAGGTAACAGAGCTCACCGGAAGGGTTGAAATAACGGTTGCCGATAACGGCATTGGTTTGCCAAATGACTTTGATGTTAATAAAACCAATAGCCTTGGCTTACAACTAGTAAGTACTTTAACTGAACAGTTGGACGGAAAATTGAGTGTTTTGAGCGATAACGGAGCAAAATTTATAATAAACTTTAAGAAAATATAATACCATGTCAAAAACCAATGTATTAGTTGTAGAGGATGAGAGCATCGTGGCCAAGGATATACAGCAAAGTCTTACCAAACTGGGTTATAACGTAATTGGAACAGCTTCAACAGGCGAAAAAGCCGTTTTACTGGCCGAAGAATTTATGCCCGATATTGTGTTGATGGACATCATGCTTAAAGGTGGTATGAACGGTATTGACACTGCGGCACAGATCAAAGAAAAACTTTCCATTCCCGTAATATTTTTAACAGCCTATGCCGATGAGGGAACACTGGCTAAAGCAAAAGTTACCGAACCATACGGTTATATTATTAAGCCATTCAAAGAAATTGATCTTCATACATCAATTGAAATGGCGCTTTACAAACACAAAAAAGAGTCAGAAATTTTAAAGGAACGCGAAATACTTTATTCAATAATTGAGAACAAAGAGTCAAAAGATTTTATTTTCGTAAAATCTAATTCACGCCTTGTAAAACTGAATACAAAGGAGATCTATTACATTGAAGCGTTAAAAGATTACGTTGTAATTAACACGTTAAATACCCGCTACACCGTTCACAGCACTATGAAAGATATTGAGCGTAAAATGCCATCGAGCGAATTTTTACGCGTTCACCGTTCGTTCATTGTGCGCATTGATAAAATTGCAAGCCTTGAATTGCCAAATATTATTTTGGAGAACGATAAAAAAATAATTCCTGTTGGCGGTTCTTATAAAGACGAGTTGATCTCTAAACTCAATATGGTTTAAAACAAGTTTCGGATTTCTAGTTAAGAATCTACGTAAGCGAAACCCCAAAACGACTGATTCGGTTCCGCCATTCGTCCGAAAACATTCTGCGTGAAGTTCCACAACACGAAATTAGAAACTCGAAATTTTAATTTTGAATTAAATCCTCCCGTTCAAAAACTAATAATTATCGAATCGCACAATTACCGCCTCAGGTAATCCGTTTGAAATAAAAGCGCTGCTGCCTTCTACAATTGAAAATCCGAATTTTCGGTAATAGCGCTCCAATTCATGTGTGCATATTCCAAAACCGGTATTGAATTTCTGATCATTTTTACAATAGTTCACGAACGAAGAAACAAGATCATTGAGAACGCCCCCTCCTTTACGGTAATTTTTATGAATGGCAAGTTTGCCGACTTCACCGATCTTACGTCCTTTTAAACTCTTAATAAACCCTAAAGCCCAATCGGGGTTTGGATAATATTGTTGGAACGGAAAGGAGGCGGGATGTTTTGCCACGACAATATTATTTACAGAGACAATGTTTTGGACCCAGGGCGAAAAAAGTGTTTCGTGACCTGTTGTTATGCGAATGTAAGCGACTGGGTTTTTTCCGGCAAAGCCGGCAAAGTGAAGTGCGTTCGTATCAAACTCATTGACATCATGTGTGGCTGAAGCCGACACCATTGTATTAAGTTCTTTGTCTTCTGAATAAACTGTGTAGCGCAAACGGAGGATAGCATCCAGTTCGTTTTCATCTTTAGGCTCTCGGTATTCAATCGTCATTTAGGCGGAAAATTAACCTTTTTATGTTTTAAAAAAAATAAAAAAAAGCGGCAAAGCCGCTTTTCTCATCTAAACCACCGGGGCTAAAACCCCTTTTTCCCACCTCTAACTCACCACTATTTTAAGAGAACGATCAATAGATCCCGAACCATTTGTAATACGTAAAAAATAAACACCCGGGGCAAGTCCATTCATGGAAACAGTTTCCGTAATTCCCGAACACTTATAGGCCATTGTAAGCTCACCAGCGCTGTTATAAAGAACATACTGATAGCCATCATTGGCAGGAAGTTCAATCGTTAAAAAACCGGTATTTTGTACCGGATTTGGATAAACAGTAAAGGTTGAGACCTCACTTATTTCTTCTGAAGAAAGCGCTGTTTCATTTACACCACAGTAAAAAGAGTGAATATAGGACGCTACCGCAAATAAAGGATGTGACGAAGGTGTTACCGATGGACCTCCATTGAAATTAATAATGTTGGTATATACACCTGCGTTTACCGGAAGTGTTGACGATACACAAGAATTAATATTTATCATTTGGCAAAAGGAAATGTTACCGTCAGCACGCAAAATATATTGTTGATCAACTCGGTCGCCACAAGTAACCAGTAACGAATTATTTTTCATGTCAAAACAATTGGAGGTTGTTTGAATATTGGTAATATGCGACCAATAAGCATACAAAGTAAGGTTGAGCGAAGCGTCAAATTCAACAATTGTAAGGGGCCCCCCGTTGCCCGACACACGAATGGTGTTGTCGGGTAATTCAAGTATATGTTCGGGAATGAACGAGATCACGTTTGAACTATCATGATAAAAATTATAGTCGAGAATGGTGCCAAGCGAATCAATTTTTAGCAGGAACATACCCGATAAAAAAGGAAAATAATTTTCGCCTCTGTAACCGGCAATAAGATAATTTCCATCTAGCAAACGCGTAATCGCTTTGGCGTGCGAATACGTATTACCAAAATCATTCATGCGTTTTGTCCAAACTAAATTTCCGGCAGGCGAAAGGCACACCATAAAAAGATCGGCATCGGCTTTTCCTGTACAAATAATACCACCATCGCCCGTTAAGGCAAGATCAAAACCGGGATTTTTTTCGGTGACAAGATCAATGTCAAAGGTGCGACTCCACAACAATAGGCCTGTATTGGTGTTCATTTTAAACACGTGAGTCTTTTCATAGGTAGAAGACAATATATAAACGCAACCACTCATGTCGCAAAGCAACCGTGGATTGCCGTAGGAAGCATAAGAGGTTTTATCTAGATTGAACGACCAGGCAAAAACGCCAAGAGAATCGGTTTTAATAAGTGAATAATGTGAATAGCCGCTAACATCTTCGGCAAGGAAAAAAAGATCGCCTTTTTCATCTTCGCTCACATCAACTATGGCCGAAATATTGCCACCCGATTCCTGATGAGTCCATTTAACACTGCCATCGTTATTATAACGAATAGCATAATTCACATAAGAAGTATTGGTATAGTATTTACCCGTTACAACATAACCCGAAGCAAGTATTTTACAGCTTCCTGCTTCAATTAAGCTATCGGGCGCAAACATGAATGATTTAACGGTTTGCGCAGTTGAATTATCTAACAGAACAATAAAAAGAAGAAAACAGAATATTTTTTTACTCACATCTTTTATGAAGATGTTAAAGGTGTTCGTGAATACTGCGTATTTCATGGTTAATTTTTTCAAGACCAAAATTAGGCTGTAAAAAAAATTACACCAGCCGCATGAACATGACATCATGCGTATGTAAGGTTTTAGGGAATTTTGTGAAAGGGGCTGCCGGCAGGCCCCCGACCCCTTGTTCTACACCCACCTGCCGGTAGGCAGGGAAATTCCCTCTGGAAGGGAAACTAACTACAATGGCCTAGCAAGGTCCAAATGATCACAAATACGATGATGGTGCCGAGGCATCCGCCACCTAATTTTTTTGCACCATAGCCTGCAATAAGGCCTCTAAAGAGATTATTCATATTGTATATGTTATGTTTTGCGCGATCGAATTATTATTATAACGATCACAATAACCACTGCGCTAACAAGAAAAAGGCCGACACCCATGCCGGTTTTAAATATTCCTTCAACAACTTCACACGAACTGAAGGTTAGCAAGAACAACAGTGCTGAAATGATATGGCGTATGTTGTAAATTTTCATCACAGACAAATTTGCAAGCAGGAAAGTAAAAAATTGTTGTATAGTTTTGTGTAAGTGTTGCGAATTTTACATTATTGCCACGCTACTCGCACATTTTTTGAAAGATCGACCCTATCAGACCTACAATGTGTTGAAGGTCGGCAGAACTTGTCACCAGAAACTCAGGCCCGCCACTTATAGTTGTGGTTTGGTTTTTATTCTCAACCACTACTTCGGATTGTCGTTTAGGGATCTTTTGCAATTCAATTTCTAAAGAGAGAAGATCGTTTTGTATCCACAAGGCCTGTGCGTTGTCTTTACAATAACGCCTGTGCATCTCCAATAAATTTTGTAAAACATATTGTTGTTCGGCAAAAAAAACGCCAAGCCTACGTTGAAATTTAATGTCAGGCTTAAAATAACGCGTCAAATGTTTCATACAACCTAACCATTTACCTAAATTGAAATAATAGTCCTGTACAAGTGATTGCGGATTGTTCTCGATCGTTTCAAATTCGTGTGACACTAAGTTGGCAAGTGCTGAGTCAGCATTGCGTATCACTGTTGGGATCGTTCGTAAATAAGAATAGGTTGAAGTGTCGTTTTCAGACAAAAGCGGTGTTATAGCGGAAATATACGTTTTCAAGCAGCGGAAATAGGTTTGTGGCCGATAATACTGTACCGAATACGATATATCAGCCAATGCAATGCCGGCATTTATCCATCGCTGGTCACCGGTCAATTCTTTCGAACAGGAGGAAGATGTCCATTCAACCGGTTTAATCGTCTTTATTTTTTCAAGTTGAGGAAACTCCGTTACCGAAGGAACGCTAAGCAGCATGAACGTGTCTTTTCGTACGGAATCACCCGCAGTAATTAAGCTAAATGCTATTAGTAAATAAGAGACCATGAATCAAATATAATGAAAAATAAAAATGCTTCGTTAAAAGATGATCAGGTAGTCAACCGGCTGAGTATTAAAGTAAGACTACTCGAAATCGGCCCAATTAATTTTGGCAGCTATGGCTTTTTCTTTTTTGCGGAACTCATTGAAAGCGTTTTCATCATTACCTTCAGAAAAAGCGTATTTATATTTTGTTCTCCCAAGGTCTTTATAGGAAACAGCATTATCTTTTATTTCATAATAGCACACCCCTTGTTTATGTTCTTCAAAATGCGATTCACCATGCTCAGAATCCCAATATCCACTGAAATAAAGCAAACCGGTGGCATTCTTATTGCTTTTCCACCACGAAAGCTCACCGAAAGTAGTGATCGTTTGCATTATAGGTTTTGGTTTAGGCCGAATATTAAAAATAGTGCCTGAATAACCCGAACCCCCTCCTGAGTTCAGCAGATCGATCCAATAATGCCCAGGTGCAGGGTTTTGGAGCCGGCCTATAGTATTAAAATTCAACTTTTCAGTATACAAGGTGTCGTTGTTTAATAAAATGGTTACAACAGTATTTTGCATCGAACCATAAGTGGAATCCATATAATTTCCATAGCCTAAAGCTAATTGATATATTTTTTCATCAAAGTACATAGAATAGATGGTGTCCAAAATAAAGCCTGAGGCCGTGTCTAATGGTTGAGGTTCTTTAAGCGGTGTGTCTTTTTCAGGAACGGGAGTTGCATAAACAGGAATTTTTTCTTCTTGTTCATTACAAGAAAGGAATAGTGAAATTATAATAGAAAGAAGAAACAGGTTTTTCATGGATAATTCAAATATAGACAAAAACCCTCACCTTGACATTCACCCACCCCCTTGTCCTGCGGACATTCCTCCTGAAGGGGGAAGATCAACGAAACTTACGGATCAGTTTTTCATCCATAACCCTGACAGTATCCTCGCCAAGTAACTGAATATATTTATAATTTACACCACGCGAAACCGTTGTGTCGTTTAAATTATCCACCTCGTGGTAATGCATATTAATTTCTTCGCTAAAACAACCAATACTTTTATTCTTATTTAAATACAACCAAGAGGTTTGTAAAAAAACATCGCCACCGTCACCAAAATTTTCGGCCAGATCGCGGTAATTGTAAATAGAGTCGGCCGGATGATAGTAAATGAACAATTGGATCTTTGAAGAAACATATTCGGAATAAACCCGCGTGATCAAGCCCGTATTAAATTCATCGATCTTAAATTTATAACAGGCGTAAATGGGCTGGTCTTCATCAAAATAAAAATTAAACCGTTCGGGAAACCAACTTAATTGCAAGTTGTCTAACTTTTTACCATGAAATTTAAACGTTGAATCATCTAGAAACTGGGTTGAAAAAACCTTAAGAGTGTCTTTAAGAGAGATCCAATTATATAATGCTTCAATGCGCGAACTTTTTCTTGGTCTTATATCGGGGTACTGACTTTCATTTTCCGGTATTTGGGTTACGCAGGACACAAGAAAGATAGTCGAAGTAAAAATTCGAACATATAGCTTAAGGTGTTTTTGATAATACATAACAATAAATGTGTTCTATTAAAAACCGCGTTGTAAAAATTGGTTTTTGTCACTTTTTGTCTCCACACAAAAAGTAACCAAAAAAGTCACCACGCAATCCGAATTTTTTGGATTAATTATTCGTGCCAAAAGAGCTAATAACTACTACAAAAATTCCGCACATTGCGTGGACAAGCCAACACGCCATGCCGGAAAATGTATATTATTTCGCAACCGTCACGCGAATTCCATCGCTGTGTGAATTAAACTCGGGTGCGTACATACATTGTATTTGTGCCATTCCATTACTGAAATCGCCCGAATGCGAGACACGCAGATCGTATTCAAACACATAGGTACCTTTGCCAATGTTATCGAAAAAGAAATGTGTTGCCGCATCTTTGGTAGCTTCATAATAACCCAAACCATCCTGGTATTTATAGCGTGAAAAAACATTTATTGGCTCAAATCCTGCCGCGCGCATATCTTTCATGTGTATAAATTCCATTTGGCGATCCAAACGCAATTCGATTCGCACGCGTACCTTGTCACCAATTTTTAATTTGGTTTTTGAAATAGGTTTGATTACGGGTCCGCTTGGTGTATTCACTACCAAAAACAATTCTTTTTTGATCTTGATAGGTGTTTCATGGCCGGTAATTTTATCCAGATCTTCGAAATATTGCCAGTGTAAAGCGCCCCACGAAACCGAATTGGTATTGCTGGTTAATTTTACCTTGCCCATTTCGGGTTTAATTTCATCGCCATTCCAATTCATTTTATAATAACCTGTACCGGCCTCGGTTTTTATTCCCATGGCTTTAGGATCTATTATTTTGCCTCCGAGTTGTACTTCTACCATTTCATCGTTAGCCAACCAGTCGCTACCGCGTAACAATAATGCGTAACACGCTTCGGTTGTTGCTTTGGTGGTTTGCCATGAATTAGTTTGTTTGTTCTTCAATAACCAAACTTTTAGATCTTCAACCGTTTCCTGATCATTGGTAACTTCATCAAAACATTCGATCATCATAGCCTGCGTTTCAATTGGCGCTTCGTACCAATAATAACCCACGGTATTTTCTTTCCAGTAACGACCCATTTCCTCATTGATAATAGAACGTTCCTTAAGCGATTTGACAATGTCGCCCGCAGTTGCTTTATCGTCATAACGATTGAGGAATAAAGCGATCATAGCTTCAGAATATAAATTAAACTGCAACCAGTATTTTTTGGCTTGTTTGATATAATACTCAACCGCTTCTTTGGTTTCGCCCGTTACTTTAAGATCGCGAAAATAACTGCGTGCATATAAATACTGTACCTGATAATAACCAATGGTTTGTTCTTTCAAATAATTTTTGTTGTATTTTTTCAGGTCACGATAATCTTTCAAAAATTCATGATCCAAATAATCCACACCTTTTCTAACCATGCGCCAAATGCGGTCTTCTTCACGAATTTTTTTCACGCCTAATTTATCCAAGTGACCCATACCCGTTACAATGTGTTGTGTAATGTAACGGCTCTCGGGCATTCCCGGGAACCAAGGCCAACCACCATTGAAGGCTTGCATCTTATCCAGTTTTTTAATGGCGCGATCCAGTTCATCCGACATTTTATTGAAATCAAATAAAAGGCCCACGCGCTTTTTGCGTTCGCTTTCACTTTTTGCTTCCAATACCCATGGAGTTTCTTCCAATACAACCGATTTTAATTCCTGATTTTTTTCAAGATTTGACAGGAAACTTTCGGGCGAAGTATTTTTCCACGAATCAAACACAGCTTTAATTTTTGGATTTGAATTGGCAATATTACTGGCAATGCTGTTGGCATAAAAACGCGAGAACGTTTGTTCGGCACACTCATACGGATATTCCATTAAGTACGGTAAGCTTTGAATACCGTACCAGGCCGGATTACTACAATACTCCAACGTTAATTTATAATTCTTAAGCGTTGATGAGGTTCCTGAATTAACAAGCTTGGTAAAGTTAAACTCCTTGCTTCCTTTTTTGCGGATGTGCAAGGGAATACTTTCGGTAACCATCATGCGGTTTGATAAAACAGGTAATGCAGACTCTTCGCCATCGGTAAAGTTGTTTGCTTTGGCAACAAAACGCCAGGTTACTGCCTCAACACCAAACGGCACTTCAATTTCCCAACTGGCCGAAGTACTTTGTTTTGCTTTGGCAAGGAAAGGTTGAAGATTGTTTTTCAATTTAAAAACATTGTCCAACGGCTTAAGTGTAAATGCATCAAACAATAACAATTGCGTTTCGCCATTCAGGTCTTTATCACTAAGGTTTGTGATCTTGGTAGATAAGATCATTTTATCGCTTTCACGAAGGAAACGCGGCATGTTAGGAACGACCATCAGGTCTTTTTGTGTTATCAATGAACTTACAAGGGTTCCGCTTTTCAGATCTTTGGTATGGCCAAGGCCTAAAATTTTCCATTTAGTAAGTGACTCAGGCACTTTGAATTTTACCAATACATTTCCTTCTTCATCGGTTTCCAAATGCGGGAAAAAGAAAGCCGTTTCGCCTAAATTGGTACGGGCTTTTACATTTCCAAGATCGCCTCCGCGTGGAGCATCGCCACCGGCCTTATCTTTTTCTTTTCCGGTTTCAGCCGAAGAAAAAAGGCCATCCATAACAGTTGTTGACCTTGCGTCTATATTCTTATTTCCTAGCTCTATGGTTCCTGCAGGAGCGGGAGCGGCCTCTCCCGATTCTTCCATTTCAGCCATTTTTGAATCGCCTTTTTTGGCAAGCTTATAACGGTTATTGTTGTTACCATTGCTGCGGCTAACCGAAGTCTCATCCATTGAATAATCATCTTCAGAATAACCACTTCCACGGTAATAATAATTGTTGTAATTAGAAAAACCAAACCAGTTTAACTGGTACATGGTGCGATACGGATAACTGTAATAAGAATTGAAGCTGCGGTCGTAAGCGTTGCTGTTCCGCGTGCTGAAACCATCACATGATTCCCAGTACCGATTGGAGTAAACCGATTGGAATACGCTTAAATAAAAGGAATTTGAAGCGAATGCATCCAACGAAGCATCATACATGGTCAACAACAATTCGGCAGCTGCCTTATCGCCTTTTTTACCGCGAATCTTTATTCTCCACTCTTCGTCCTGACCCGGATTTAATTTATCCCTGAATGTTTCAAACTCAATGTCCAGTTGTTTATTGGTGTATGGCACATAAATATATTCCCTGCGCGAATAAAAACGGTTGTTTTGAATAAAATTAATGTTGAAGTTGATGTTACCGCGGTGTTTTTCTTCCACCACGAATGAAATAATTTTTTGTTCGTTAGATAAATTCAAAATTTCAGTTTTGATCACGCCTTCTTTTCCTTCCCATTCAATAATGGCGCGCACATCAGGATAAGCAGTACCAATTAAAAATTTAGCAGTGTCGCCCGGTTCGCACATGTATTGTAATGTTTTAAAATAGAACGCTTCGGGTGTAGGGATCTTTTTAGCCTGAACATCATAAAGTGTAAAATACACCTGTTCTTTTACGTCCTGGCCCCATTTGTCTTTTGCAAAAGCTTCGGCAAGGTATACACCCGGCTCCCAGCTGTTCAAATTATCTAAAATAACCGAATCAGTTTTTTGGGTATCAAAGTCGGCTTGAAAAAGCACGCGGGTACGTTGCCATTTTTCATAATTATTTTCATCGTTGTACAATTCATACGGCAACTGTTTTTTAAATTCCTCGAACGAAAGGTCGTGCCTGTCGCATTTGTCAATTTTACGATCCACCACTAAATTTTCGGGACTTATTAATTTGGTGATCTTTAATCGGCCGCTGGCAAAAACCTTGTTGTAATTTAAATTGGTTGTTGAAATTCGTACCACGTTGCTGCCACGTTTATCCATTTCGCTTTGTACACCAATGCCTATATTCATTGTATGATAACCCGCATTAATGTTTTGTGTTGAGGAACGCGTTTCACCGTTAATATCGGTTATGTCGGCATACACCACATAATTAAATACCGGTAAAAATTTAGGATTGGTAGCTTTGTCGGGAACAGCATTGAATTTAATGGTGTATTCACCTTTTTCATTGGTAACTGTTTTGCCACTTAAAATTTCTGTAGGCGTACTATAGGGTTGTGAGCCCCACCACCAGTTCCATCGCCAGTAACTAACATTGCGTACCACACGGTAATTTACTTCGGCACCGTCAACCATAGCTCCGCTATAGGCTTTTGCAAAACCTTTGGCCGTAATGGTATCGCCTAAACGATAGGTACCGTCAACAGGTTTAAACTCTACTTCAAATTTAGGACGTTTATATTCTTCTACCGAAATGTATTGTGTACCTCTTCCATCGGTAATATGCATTTGGCCGGTTAAAACGCCTTGTGGGGCAATAAAGGTTCCGCTAAAACTTCCGTACTCGTTCGTTGTCAAATCCAATTCACCAACTTTTTGGTAATTCACATCTTTTAATTCAACATGTGCGGGATTATCTGTTACCAATATAGGATCGCGACCTTCCTGCGAACTGATCTGAATTCCTTTGAAATGGATGGTTTGTCCGGGGCGATAAATTTTTCGATCGGTAAAGAAATACGTTGTGATGTATTCGCTTTTTGAACGTTCGTATCGTTTGTATTGATAGTGCTGACGTTCGGAAACAAAACGGTCGGTACCATAGGTTATATCACCATAAAAATAACGGTATTCTTTTGTAGTAGGCTCAATGGTAACTTTACCTTCGGCATCGGCTGTAAGAGTTTGTCCACGTCTGCGGTGATACCTGTATGAGCGCGAATCATACTCATTTATAATAACAGTGAATTTTGCACCGGGTAATGGTTTACCACTATCACGACTTAAAATATAAACAGTGTAACGGTCGGTGTTTTGGTCTTTGGTATTGATGTACGAAATATTGGAAACGTTTACTGTAGTATAGCCAATAGAGTTATCATCTAATTTAAATTCAGGATTGGTTGACGAAAGAACATAATACGCACCTGAGGGTAAAGCGGGCAAACTAAAATCAATTTGATGTGTTTGATGATCGTTATCGTCTTTCAGATCAACGCCAAACGTTTTAATAGATTTATAGGCCAATAAACGTTTTATGAATTTTTCTTCGGTATCGTATTTATAATCGGCATCAAAATCCCAACCAACATTTATAATACGGAAATACGATCGCTTTACACTTTTATAGGTAATGGAAGCCAGCGAAGGTTTATTAGGTATAACACAATCCTGTACATTGAATGAAACGGATTTTACAAGAATAGACGCTTTTTTTGCAGCGCACATTTGCGCACCGTGCGATTTTGGGAATCGCTTAACTGCCAGATCACACATTTCAAGGGCGGTGTTATAATCCCATTTATGCTTGTCGCCAAGATCAGGATTGTACTTTGCGGCCTGATCGCAAACATAACTCGTTAAATAAAACTGAACTTCAGCCCACGATTCGTGTTCGTTTACTTCGGTAGCCAGCGACTTTAATGATTCATTGTAAAGAGAATCCTTTTCATTGTGTGCCGAATTCCTGCGCATAAAATTCAAGCGCTCAAGATCGCAATACACCAATGGATAAGGATCCTTGTCGGTACTGTGAAAACGCAACAGATCGCTTATAATACCAACTGCGTATAATTTTGTGCTAAAGGTATCGACCGACTGAATGTTTTGACTTAAAAACGTTTTACGTGGCATTAAAAATTCGGCAGTGTTGAGGTTAAATTTATCGGCCGGGCGTATCACTTCAAATTCATTGGCACTAAAAAATTCATACGCACGCCAGGCTAAAAAATTATACACGGTTGGCTTGAAACGCACTCCTTCTTTGTTGTACGACTGTAAAATATATTCAAAACTTTCGATGGACGTTACTTTCGAAAGATCGGGTTCGGTAAGAGACATAGCGTATTCATTCAACACTTTTTTGCTGAGTGTTTTCAGGTCCCAGGTTGAAATATCCTCGTTCTTAAAATCAACGGTGGTGGAGCGGTTATAAAATTTCCAACGGTTGCGCTGGTAATACCCGTAATAAATATCGGCCGTAATGCTATGAATGATTTGTTTTGTTGGATGTTGAGCCGTAGCCGAAATTTTTTCAAGCTCGGCTATTGATACAAGATAATCCTCCTCTTTAATGTATTGCGAAAAACGCATTTTATACATGACAGATTTTACTACCTGGTTGGGATTGTTTTGTGCCGAGGCATCTTTAAATATTTTATCGCAAAGAGCAAGGGCCGAAGCATACAGACCTTTGTTTTGCAATGAGTCGACACGCGCCCATAATTCTTCGTATTGCTTATCGTTGTAAACCGGCTTTATAAGTGCTGCCGGGTTGAACTTTTTTGGACTTGTAAAAATGGCTTTTTGGTTAAAGGCAAAAGAAAAACCTACAAAAAGTAAAAAAATAAGGCTAAAAATGAGATTGGATCGTGAACGCATATGGTTGTTTTTTTAAATAAATATAGTAATGTTTTTGAGTCTGTACACGTTAGGCGAGCTTGGGTTCACGGTCTTAGTTTGAACGTTTGAGGTTTGAAGTTGGCAAATCTATAACAACACCGACTGGTTAGCAGCAGATCCATAAAGTCGATGTGCAGCGTTTTTGTGTTAGTGGCGAAAGATAAAAGCATTTAGTTAAACAATAGTTGAAGGTTAAAAAAAAGAATTAATTTAGCTCCTCATGGCTATGGAAAAAATAATTTGTTTGGAATGCGCAACCACGTTCACAGGGCGAAGCGATAAGAAATTTTGTACCGATCAGTGCAGGAGTTCTTATAACAACAAACAAAATTCAGACGCTAATAAGACCATGAAAAACATTAACAATGCGCTGCGCAAGAACAGGCGAATTTTGCATGCTTTACTGGAGGACGGAAAGGATAAAATAGGCAAGGAAAAACTGGTTCAAAAAGGATTTAATTTCAAATATAATACACATGCCTTTACAAGTAAAACTGGTAAGCACTATACGTTTTGGTATGATCATGGTGTTTTGCAAATGGACAATGGCGGATATTTTATTGTGAAAGAGAAGGAAGATTATAAGGGAAGCTGAGATTTATCACATGAAAAAGATCGAAACACATCCGTATGGGTCTTTTATTCCCAAAAACGCAACAACACTTATTATCGGCAGTTTTCCCGGAAGGCAGGCTTCACAGGTTTTGCCCTTAGAACAACAATGGTTCTACAGCGCCTCACGTAACCAATTTTGGATAATTATTGCTAGTGTATATAATGTTCACTTACTTAACCGCAAGGATAAAGAAGTGCTTTTTAAAAGTGTTGGAATAGGATTAGCCGATATACTTCTAAAAGTGCACCGCACAAAGGATACTAATCAAGACGAGAACCTTGAGATCATTCAATACAATACTGAAACCATTAAGAAAATATTAAGCAAAGGAACGATCGAACAGATTTTTTTCACCGGTAAATTCGTGGAGAAATTGTTTCGCCAACAATTCCCGAAAATTAAAATGGGAGAAAGTTTGCCGTCTCCGTCACCACGATACGCGAGCATGTCGCTAGCGGAAAAGACCAAACGTTACAAGGAAAAATTACCGCCAAAAAAATAAACGGGCTATAATTTATGTTGCAAGGTTTCGGGATGAAATGTTTGCCACGAATGCCAGAATTCCTGATAGGCAGGAATTGTTTTCAAGCGCTTACCTTTCATGCTTCCTTCAATACAAACGCCATCGTAGTTGAAGATAGAACCGGTTTCTACTTCAATTAATTGTTGCATATCGGCATTGTAATTAAACGCAAGAGGCTTGTTTGCCGGTTGCGAATTTTGATTCGATTCAGGAAAACCATCATCCAGTTGAGTTCCGTAAACAAAGTAGTTGGTTTTATCATGCAACATGACGGCAATAAAACCGGAGGCTTGAATACATTTGAGTTTTTGCAGATCATTCCAGTCAACAGCAATTGAATTCCCATTTGGTAAAACAATACCAATGACCCACGATTTGGGTTTCCACGAACGGTTATCACGTCCTTCAAGACTACTTTTCATTGTGCCTTCATCGTATTCTTCCAATTCGGCATAAAGGGGATCGAAAGTATTGTCGTTTTGTAGAATTTTTGTTTCGGGATTTTGTTTTACCCATTCGCCCAGCGACATTTGTTGCGAATAAAGTTCATCCATTTTTTTTCCTTTTTGCGAACCTTTTACACAAATACCGGTAGCTTGCTGCCACCACGAACCTGTTGTTTCATCTTCAAACATGGCATTGAATTGATCCATTCCCACAAGGCGAAAGGTTTCTTGTTTTCCTTCAATGGATGACAGGTAAATACGTCCGGTGCGACACACCGTACAATACGTTGCAATGATGGGGGTGCCGCCAACAGTATCCATAATTTGATGATGGTAACCCATGATCTCAATGGGATAAGCGCGCGATTCACCGTTAAGCGAAATGCCGATCACAAGTTTTGAATAACTTATCTTATTGTTTTGTGTGTATACCATTTGTTTTTTACCAATAACGCTGAACATTTTATTGGCAATGAAATCGAAATTGCACATGTAATAAAACCAACCGTACAAGATCAATGGTAGCAGAAACAGAGCTTTTGCCCACCAACGTATCTTTGGAAATTGTTTAAGTAAAAAAGGAAGTAAAAGAAGTAAACCGGCAACGCGAAAGAACCAGATGTATGAATGAAAAAAATAAGAAATATCGAGCGCAGTACCTTGCTGGCTCCCGGGAAAAGGCATGATGTAATAGATCTTAAAAAATTCGGCAGCCAATAGAATGATGATACCAAGAAAGAAATACAGTTTTTTCATGTTTAAAGATAGGCAAAAGCTAATAGGCATTAGGTAAAGCCTTGAAGTGAGCCAACCTTTGCAAAATCACCCTATTAACGAATGTCTGGATCGACATAACAGGCTTTTTTATAAACTAGTCGAATAAAAAATCCGACAAACATCAACTTTTCTTCGATAAAGCACGAAAAATAAGTCAAAAGGCCTATCTTTGTCCTCTTAAAACGGTAAGAACAGAAGTAACACAATGAAACTTAAACTTTTAACACACGCTTGTCTTTTCCTTCTTTTCATGGCTTATATAACGTCATGTAAAAAAGAAGAAGTAAAACCAATTGTTGAAGAAACCGCAGTTATTACACCAGAGGCACCTAAATCAATTACGGTAACATATAAGATATACGCAACATCGGGAAACTTTAATGTAACGTATAGCGCACCCAATGTTGCGGGCGATAAACTTGAATCAAACACCGTTACCATTAATAAGATGCAACACGATGTTGAATTTGTTTGGAAGACCGGGAACCGTTTTAAAGTTGAGGCATCAAACTTGAATCCCTCAACGAAGGAAGTAACAGTTGAAGTTTATATCAATGGTATCTTATACAATTCGGCTATTGCCAATTCACCTAACGCTGTGGCTATTGCCGAAGCAATGGTTTATTAAGTCACCTCCCTTTAGTACCTCCAACCAATAACCTAATAAAAAGCCTGAACCCACGAATTTATTCGTGGGTTTTTGCGTTTTAAGAAACACGAAATAAAGTAAAGACATAAAAAAAGGGGACCGAAGCCCCCTTTATTTTATATAGACGAAATACTATCTTCCTTTTGTGATCGTGATACAACCATTCTTAATGGTTACATTTTGACCATCCTTAACTTCAACAACACCACAAGATGTTTGGATCATTACTGAAGTTGCAGTACCTTGAATAGTAACAGACGATGTTTTTAATGCATCAAATACTACTGCTTTAGAAGTACCGTCAATTTTCACAGCCATTTGGTGTGATTTTGAATCATTGTTTTGGTAACGAATAGTTACTGCACTAAATGCCGAAACAACCGAGCAGAACATAATTGCCGAAAGTAAAAGACCTTTTTTCATAATTTTTTTGTTTTTTAAGTTTTTAATTGGGTATAAATATAAGTTATTTTATGTTAAACAAAAATTAGGCCAAATAAGAAAAAGCATATTTCGTGTAATAATTTTACGGGCTAAAAGCATTTATTTCATTGATCATCAGTAAAATAAATACCCCCGTGAAAAATTCACGGGGGGCGTAAAGGGAATGTGGCTGAAACAGAACTAATTTATACCACGAATGGGTGTTCTTTTGGTTTCAGCTGGCGCCCGGCCATTACCCATTTCAAGATCCTGCAATGTTTTTTTAAGTATCCTGATCAATTCATTTTTTTGTGCAAGGGTATTCGCGCTCAATGTTGCTCCTCCATCTTCTTTGTGCGCAAGTTTAAACTTAATGCCTTCTAGTTTTAATGTGTATGTGTTGTTACGTGTTTTCACCAACTTTTGATGTGCAAGAATGTAATTGTGATGTTCGCTGCCAACAGGCATTGGCTTATGGCCTTTAAATGCTTTTAATGCAATGGTCTCAAAAATAAAATCCCATTCTTTAGGAGCTCTTCTGCTCTCGGTCCATTTTCCTTTGCCCAAAGCCCAATCCTCTTCGGCACGCACACCTGTGTATTCGTTTCCTTCGAACTCATTTAGTGATTGTGGTTTTCTTTTTTTAGCGGGTTTTCTTACCGTTGCTTTCTTTTGTGTTGTCCTGTTAGTCTTCATATTGCCTCCCATATTTTATCCTTTAATTTAAGGAAAAGGCTGCTAAAAAAAACCAATTCGAAATAATAAACAGGGAATGTTAATAGACTTAAAACATGGATGTTAGCTTATACAAACCTGTTAAAATTAGTCGAAAACATAGTTATAAACAAGTGTTAATAAGTCAAGTATTTGAGGTTGAAGAAACGGTGATTTTGTGGCCTAAAAACTTGAAAAGTCATTATGCAGTAAAAGCGCTTGAGATTCTTGTTACCAATCGCCTAATTTTTCCAGTTTTCCTTTACGCTTAACAATGTTTTTATAATCCCACTGGATCTTTTTTGCCTTCGTACACCACCGTTTAATGTCTTTGATGTTTATTTCTTCAACTGTAGTATAAAGAATCGAAGCATCTTTGAATTTTCCGGTGCCGGGGTGCAATGTTTCTTCGTCAAAGCTCATTCCACTCCAAAACATTAACCGGAGACCCGTTTTTTGTTTGCTATAACCCGCAATAGGATTTCCATCAATGAACCAAACAGGATGCGCGTGCCATATTTTACTTTCGGCTTTTTTTGATTCTCGTCAATAACTTCTGCCAAGGCATTGCAGATGGCTTTATCGGCAGTTGATTAAGAATTGTTATAGGCTTTAATTTCTATGTTCATGGAGTAAATTTAAGAGATAATTTTTGATTTGGCCTTGAGTACAAATTCTAATTTTGATACCATGACAGCAAAACCATCACCTAACGAATTAAGACAATACGACTTTCGATGGCCACACCGTTTACATTATAACGTACAATATATACTCCGTTGCCATTCAATTTTTTTTCATCAAGCAATAACCGGTAGGTGCCGTTGGCTTGCAAACCGTTTTGCAATACACATACGTTTTCACCCAGGCTATTCACCACCTCAATTTTAACCTGGCTTTGCACATTTAAACTATACTCAATAGTAGTTTGACTATTAAATGGGTTTGGATATACCTTTATATTTTGGTGCTGGCTGGTTTCTGTTTTACCTACCGTTGAAGGACCAAAATCAACTTCATTAATTAAGCCGCTATCAAAATTCAGAAGGTTACCTAATTCATCATTTCCTTTATAGGCACTTACTTCAAAGTTTACTGGAATTGTACTGCTCAACGAAGATTTTACTTTAAAACGGAATGTTGCCAGTTTACCATAACCCGATTTTGGCGTATGCGATATTCGAGTTACTGCCGCTTTTACTTCACTTGCAAGACCATCAATTTTAGCAAAACTTATACCATCAGCTCCTAAATCGGTGAGCCAACTATTCGTGAAAACCATACTTTCAGTTCCGGGTTCTATAACGGTGTTGTCATATTCCAAAGTAAAACCTATTCCATAGAGATTAGTTACGGTTTCGGAAAAGGTTCCAACCATTATATCTACATCAACCCAAGTGCCGGTTATATAAGCGGTATCAGTTGTTACGCAATATAAATCTGGATCGGTCGAACGAACATAGGTCAGTGGCGGGGGAAGCAAATGCACAGAAGAATAATTCAAGTTAATAGCCAATGTATCGCCATTATCAATAACTCCGTCACCATTACAATCAGAGTGTTTTATATCTGAACCCGAAGGCTGTAAAATTCCATAATCCATTGCCGGAAATTCCATCCAGGCATTGCTTACGCTACTGCGCGAAGGCCCGGTATTGCCATAAAAAACACCAATGGGAAGTAAATCATAGTTGTCAACCGTAAAACTGTTATCGGCATCGCCCGGCCAAACACACGATGTGTCAATGGTAAGACTGACTGTAAGGACGCTATCACAACCGGAAACATTTGGAATCGTATCCAAATAAGTGCCACTGGTTGTCCATGTATAATTTCCACTGGGTGATGTATAGCTGTCACATTCGATGGTTGTAATTATGCCTGACGAGCTATTGGTTATAACAAGATTAATGATAATTATACTATCACATCCAATTGCATTTGGAACAGTATCATTATATGTTCCGCTACTTGTGAATGTATAATTTCCGCTGGGCGAAACATAGTTATCGCAAGCACTGGGTGAAATTGTGCTTGTTGTGGAATTATTTACAACAAGATTGACCGTTATAATACTATCACAACCAACGGCATTCATAATGGTGTCCATGTAAGTCCCACTCGTTGTCCACGTATAATTTCCACTGGGTGAAACATAGCTGTTGCACGAAGTAACCGCAATACTAGAAGAAGTAGTAATGCATGAAGGGAACTGACCAAGTTTTTGGATAAATATATTTGTTCCTGCCGAGGAAGTAAGATCATATGTTCCTGCTCCGGGGTCGAAATCCGTTATAGTGCTAAAGGTGCCAGCGGTATAGATACTATGACCTGAACTTATGGAAATGGATAATCCCTTATCATCTCCGGTTCCACCCATTTGTTTAGCCCAAACAAAATTATCGGTATTTGATAGTTTTAAAATAAATGCATCGGAGCCTCCATTTGAGATAAGCGTGTAAGTACCAGTTCCCGGATCCAAATCAGCCGCGGTTTGAAACCCACCTGCGCAATAAATATTATAATCAGCATCAAAACATAATTCATCACAAAAGTCTATTCCACTTCCCCCGATCTGGTTAGTCCATATTAAATTACCTGAGGCATCAAGTTTTGTAATAAACCCATCAGAACTGCCATAAGAAGCCATATTATATATTCCTGCCCCGGGATCAAAGTCGCAAGTAGCTTGAAAGTTTCCTGAAAAATAAACGCTTCCCGAAGGGTCAGTAAGAATTGAACGTCCCTCCTCATTTGAAGTACCACCGAACTGTTTTGCCCATACGAAATTACCAGCGTTATCAAGCTTCAATACAAACGCATCATAATTCCCGAAAACAGTCATATTAAACACTCCAGCACCTGGATTGAAATCAGCCGTATTCCTGAATCTACCCGTTGTATATACATTACCACTGTTATCAACAGAAATTGCGTATCCATAATCATCATTGACACTTCCCACTTTTTTTGCCCAAACAAAATTTCCGGAGCCATCAAGTTTGGATACAAAAATATCATAAGCAGTAGCTGTCAGGTTAAATGTACCAGCGCCAGGATTAAAATCAACAGTTGATGTAAAATAACCTGTTGTGAATACATTGCCGCTTGCATCGGTTGTTATTCCGAAACCTTGCTCAAATGTTGTACCACCAAATTTTTTTGCCCAAACAAAATTTCCGGAAGCATCTAACTTCAGTATAAAAACATCTTCATCCCAACCCGTACCCACAGTTGCAAACATGGTAAACGTACCGGGACCAGGATCAAAATCAGCTGAAGAAGTAAAAAACCCTGTAATATAAATGTTGCCACTATTATCAACATGAATATCTTGTCCAGCACCAAGAACAGCGCAAAACAATTGTTTTGCCCAAATGAAATTACCATTGCTATCGAGTTTGGTAATAAAAGCATCATAATCTGCACCAATACCCGAAGTTAAATTGTAAGTGCTCGGTCCTGGATCAAAATCCACGGTTCCGGTAAATGATCCAGTTATATATAGGTTGCCATTTATATCAATAGTTGTTCCGCAATTCGCCTCAAATATTTCGGAAGGCGTATCGATCTTTTTTGCCCAGTTAAAAAAATCACCTTGCGAGAACAAATTTAAGTTTAACAGCAAAAAAAGACACAGAAGAGCGTATAACTTAAAATTATTTCTATTATAAATAACGCTTTTCAATTGGGTACGATATTAGGCCTTTTCAAAAATAAGAAGCACTTAAAAAAACTTTAAATTTTTATTTTTCTGATTGGTTTCGAATTGTTTAGACACTATTGTGATTATATTTAAGACACCTCGGGATCTGAACAAATCATGTTTTACCCTGGCTCCAGTGAAACAAAAAAGCCATTCCGAAAGGAGTGGCTCAATATTATCAATGTTTAAGGTTTAAAGTTCAAGGAGATTATCCGTTCAACGCCTCAGCACCACCCACGATCTCAAGAATCTCGTTGGTAATGGATGCCTGGCGCGCTTTGTTATACGTTAGTTTAAGTGATTTAAGCATTTCCTGCGCGTTATCTGTTGCTTTGTGCATTGCTGTCATACGCGCACCGTGCTCGCTCGCAAATGAATCTAATAAGGCTTTATACAGCTGGAGTTTTAATGTCTTCGGAATTAATTCTTCAACGATCTCGTTCTTGTTAGGTTCAAAAATATAATCGATATTATTTTTTGATTTGTTATCTGTTGCTGGTGGAACAATTGGTAAAAATTGTTCGGTCATGATTTCCTGTACAGCGGCATTTTTAAATTTATTGTAAATGATGTAAATTTTATCAATGCTTCCCTCTAAATAATGGCGCATTAGGTTTTCCACTATTTTTGCAACCTCTTCGTAAGTAAGGTGATCATAGATCTCGTTCAAATGCTTTGGAAAGTCACTTGCTTTGATGTTGAATGTGGTGTGGCGATAAAAATCGGATGCCTTTTTCCCAATGGATAAAACCGAAACATTGCATTTCGACTCATATTCTTTCATCAGAATATTAGCGGTTTTAATAACGTTGTTATTAAAACCACCGCATAAACCACGGTTTGATGTAATGGCAATTACCAAACAATTCTTTAATTCCCTGTCCTGTGAAAACTTGCTTTCGCTGTTATCTAAACTGGCGCTGAGATTCGAAAGAATTTCCTGTAATTTATTGGCGTATGGGCGCAACTGAATAACCGCATCAGAAGCACGCTTTAATTTAGCGGCACTAACCATTTTCATGGCCGATGTGATCTGCTTGGTTGAGTTTACCGAAGTTATTCGCGCACGTATTTCTTTTAAGTTAGCCATTTGCTATACCTGTTTTACTTACCGTATTTATCTGAAAGTTCTTTAGCCGCTTTTTCAAGCACACCTGTAATTTCATCGTTGAATTCACCTGCTTTAAGTTTATTCAAAATGTCTTTATGCTTAGTCTCTAAAAACGATAAATATTCTACTTCAAATTCACGTATTTTATTTACCGGGACTTTCATTAACAATCCTTTTGTTCCGCAATAAAGAATGGCAATTTGTTGTTCAACGCGCAATGGTGAATTCTCGCGTTGCTTCAAAATTTCCACGTTACGCGCACCTTTTTCCAATACCGCTTTTGTTGCAGCATCAAGATCAGATCCGAATTTTGAGAACGCTTCCAATTCACGGTATTGAGCCTGGTCTAATTTTAATGTACCGGCCACTTTTTTCATTGATTTAATTTGAGCGTTTCCACCTACGCGCGATACCGAAATACCTACGTTAATAGCGGGGCGTACACCTGAGTTAAATAAATTCGTTTCAAGGAATATTTGTCCGTCAGTAATTGAAATTACATTGGTTGGAATATATGCCGAAACGTCACCCGCTTGTGTCTCAATAATAGGTAAAGCGGTTAATGATCCGCCACCTTTTACTTTTCCTTTTAATGAAGGAGGAAGGTCATTCATTTGCGAAGCAATAGCATCATTTGCGATAACTTTTGCGGCACGCTCAAGCAAACGGCTGTGTAAGTAAAACACATCGCCTGGATATGCTTCACGTCCCGGAGGTCTGCGTAACAACAATGAAACTTCACGGTAAGCCACCGCTTGTTTAGATAAGTCATCAAAAATAATTAAAGCCGGACGACCGGTATCGCGGAAAAATTCGCCAATGGCGGCACCTGCGAAAGGAGCAAAGAACTGCATTGGAGCAGGATCACTTGCGTTAGCGGCAACAACTACCGTATAAGGCATTGCACCACGATCTTCTAATGTTTTTACAATTCCTGCTACTGTTGAACCTTTTTGTCCGATAGCAACATATATACAAAATACAGGTTGACCTGCTTCATAAAATTCTTTTTGATTGATGATGGTATCAATGGCAACAGTTGTTTTTCCTGTTTGACGATCGCCAATGATCAACTCACGTTGGCCACGACCAACAGGAATCATTGCATCAATAGCTTTGATACCTGATTGTAAAGGCTCGGTTACCGGCTGACGGTAAATTACACCGGGAGCTTTACGTTCCAATGGCATTTCAAACAATTCGCCTTTCAAAGGACCTTTTCCGTCAATGGTCTCGCCCAAAGTATTTACAACACGCCCAAGCATTCCTTCACCAACATTGATAGATGCAATTAAGCCGGTACGTTTTGCAGTATCACCTTCTTTAACATTGGTCGATGAACCTAACAATACAGCACCTACGTTATCTTCTTCAAGGTTTAATACAATTCCTTTTAAGCCGTTATCGAATTCAATTAATTCGCCCGATTGAACGTTACTTAAACCATATACGCGGGCAATACCATCACCAACCTGTAATACGGTTCCTACTTCTTC
>JAYUZA010000405.1:0-4592 GCA_043752145.1 Flavobacteriales bacterium | reverse complement strand
AGGAAGGGCCAACAACTATTGGAAATGTTAATGTGAACATGATGGAAGCACGACCGTTTGATGGAAAAATGGTAGTGGCAACACACGGAGCAGGATTTTATACCACCTACTTACCACCGGCCGGTTTGGGGACACCTGAAAACGCATCGGAATTATTTGTAAACGTATATCCCAACCCCGTTAGTTCGTACCTTAACCTGGAATTTGTGCCACAAAACAATGAAATGACAAGTATTTTTATTCACAATTTAAGCGGACAAAGGGTTTACGCCCAAAAAAAGCAATTGGTGCCGGGACAAAAAGAACAACAACAAATTCCGGTCAATGAATTTTCAAGTACCGGTGCGGGTACGTTTGTCGTTAGTGTTGTAAATGGTAAAATGAAAAAGTCGTTTAAGATAATCGTTAAAAAATGAAATTAATATATTCCATAGCGGTATTTGTACTTATTACTTTTGCGGGATGTCGCAGGGAGTTTGAAACACCATCGTGGGAAACAAGTTTGAATGCGCCTTTAATTTACAGCGATCTGGGAATTGAAGACCTTATTCCCGATTCACTGCTTTCGGTAAATGCCGATAATTCTGTTAACCTTGTTTTTGAAGAAGCACTTTTCAGTTACGGACTTGATTCGGCTTTAGGACTTGCTGATTCAACGGTTAAGGATTCTTTTTATTCTATCTTCAGTACATACGTGAGCCCGGGTGCAAGTATTTTTACCAATACCGACAACAACAAATTAAATATTGACGGTGCAGAACTTACGCAGATCGATCTGAAACAGGGATTTTTGGATTATAAGATCACCAGTAATATAGAAGACACAATAATTGTTACATACAGTATAACCACCGGCACATTTGGCGCTTTGCCTATTGAATTAATTGTGACCATTCCTCCTGCTACACCTACCATTAACAGCGTTGTTACGGGTACATTTAGTTTGGCTGGTGCTTCGCTTGATCTTACAGGAATTTTGAACAATACGTACAATTCCTACCAAACAAAATTTGTTGCAAAATCGGCTACAGGCGCAACAGGCGTGAGCCTTACAAGTCTTGTTTCTAAAGTTGTGCTGGAAGCAAATTTTCGGGATATGGTCCCGTCCTATGTACGCGGATATTTCGGAAATCTCATAAACAATACGCCACTGGAATCGCAAACATTTAATTTTTTAGAAAGTCTTAATAGCGCTACGCTTGATCTTTCGGCTGTGAACACAAAGTTTTACGTATCTAACGGCCTGGGAGCTGACGCCAGTTTCAGATTAGATTCGCTTATTGCGTATAAATCTACTACCGGTTCATCGGTAACATTGAATCATTCAATGATCGGTCAAACGGTGAACATTAACCGGGCCCTTGATATGGGTTGGTACTCCAGTCCGTATAAATACGAAGTTGATGTGAACAGTTCAAATTCCAATATTGAATCTTTCGTGGAACTTTTACCCGATATGGTAAAATATAAATTGGGTGTTGAGTTAAATCCGCTGGGAAATGTGTCAGGGCATAGCGACTTTATATATGAGAACAGCAGGGTGGAAGCAGGTTTGAGTGTAAATATTCCGTTGAATTTAATTGCCTCGCAAATCAAACTGGCCGATACGCTTAATTTTAATCTGGATGATTATGACCAGAACGGTAAAATTCTGAAAGGACGTTTAAAAGTGAATGTCCTGAATGGTTTGCCTTTAAAGGCAACCTTAAAAGTTCAAATGCTTGACGAGAACAATATGGTTATCGGTAATTTAATTTCATCGGCCATTATTAATGGTAATGCTACAAGCACAAGCAGTTCTATGGGATCGGGCAATTCACAAACGATATATGTGGATATGGATTCTGACATTCTTATAACTGCGTATAGGGCTAAGAAGTTAGTGATATATACCGAATTTGAAACAACTCCTTCGGGCACTTTTGTAAGTATTTATAATACACAGCGATTTAAAACCCAAATATCTATTTTAGCCGATTATTTGACACACGAATGAGAAAGGGTTTTATTTTAATATCGTTTATCTTGTTTTCATCAGGTTTGTTTGGCCAACAATTTTTGCCGGAATACATTCCTTATGACACTGTTCAAAAAATGACTTTGCTAACCAAGGCTCATTTTAATTATCAAACATCGAGTATTCCCAATTATTTTGCTTCTTATTTTTTAAATGGCGGTAAAATAACGCAGGAGCATAAGGATAATGTATCAAACGGATTAAGAATGAGCAACACTGCAGGGGCCGAACAGGTTTTTAGTTTGCGCTTTACCGATTTCTCTTCGCATCCTTTTAAGGATTCAACCTTTGGTTTTTATTTGAATATTGAGCATCATGACCATATTGGTATAAATTACAGCAAGAGCTTATTTGATTTGGTGTTTTATGGCAATGGTCCTTATACAGGAGAAACAGTTGATATTGTTCCCGCTAATTTTACACGCTCCACCTTCCAGAAATTTGGTTTTGGTGTTACCGAGGTCAATACGGGATCATCATTTGGAATTTCTGTTGTGAAGGGTCAATCGTTCAGCATGATGGATTTTAGTAAGGGAAATTTTTTGACCGATGATTCAACTGCCAACATAAGTTTTGATTATGCGGCCAATATTGCGCGATCAGATACGAATAAAACCAAATGGAGTGCGTTTAACGGTATTGGTATGTCAATTGACTTTGCATGGAATTTTAAGGTTGGGCAGGATTCAATTTTACCCGATTATTTGAATTTTCAATTGCGTGTTCAAAACGCAGGGTTTCTAGTTTGGAATGATGCCAGCTTGAGTTATACGGCCGATACCACTATTGGGTATAACGGATTTTCGGTAAACAATATTTTAAAGCCTGAAGAAGGATTGATAACAGGAAGTACGAGTGTGAAGGACACCCTGAACATTAATTTTGTAAAGAAAAAATACACGGCTTTTTTACCTGCCGATTTTTTGTTGGGAAATTATATTAATCCCTTAAAAGGTTATTGGTTAAAGCCGTTATATGGTGTTCGCTACAAACTAATGGAAGGCTATAAGGTCATGCCGTATATTGGTGCCTGTTTGCGTGTGGCCAAACGTACCCACGTTCAGATTAGTGGTGCTTATGGAGGGTTTGGTGGTTTCAGAGTCGGTTTACGCTTTGAAACACAATTAGGGAAGCGCCTGCATTTTGTTTTAGGCTCATCGCATGTAGATGGATTATATTCGGGAAATGCTTACGGCAAGGATGGGTATTTGGCTTTGTGGGTGAGATTCTAGTATACCGGAACGCTGATGAAGCAGATTTTGCGGATTAGGGCTGATTTTTCCATTTCAATTTATTGAGAAATAGTCTTGGAACTTTAAAGAGGTTACCAATACTTAACTACGCTCAGATCCCTTCCCGACTTTCATGTTGTATTTGTTTGCAGGCAGGCTTCGCCAATATGGAGGATGGAAAATTGATTTTTGTTACTACGTTTCGGATGACTAATGCAATTTATAATGTTATTACAAAACTGGTTCCTTGCGGTAATTTTTTGTTACAAACAATGGTGCCGCCATGCATTTCAACCAATTGTTTGGTGATGAATAAACCCAAGCCTGTTCCTTTGGCTGTTCGCGTTTCTTCGTTTCCGCCACGGTAAAAACGATCAAATATTTTTGGTCGTTCTTCATCCGGAATTCCATAACCGGTATCCCAAATTACAATTTCGGTCTTATTATTTTTTTGCGAAAGATTTACACCGATCGTAGAACCTGTTGGTGTATATTTTACTGCGTTCTCATACAAATTTGAAATAATAGAGGGAAAGTAACCCGGATCGACTTCGACAATGCAGTTATCTGCAACATTCATTTCAAGTTTATGTTCCTTACCAATGGTTTGATGCAATAATTCAATTTGATGTTTGATTAAATTCCCAAGATCGGTTTTTTGTTTTTTTAATTCCAAATTGCGTTCATCTATCTTCACTCCTAAAATAATGGTGTCAATTAAGTCGTTTAGCCGGTCGGTTTCCAATATAGCTTTATTAATGATCTCTTTTTGTCGCTCAGGTTCCAATTGGCGGTTGGCAATGGTTTGCAACGATAATTTTGAAACAGCAATGGGAGTTTTTAATTCATGTGTAACGGCCAACAGAAAATTCTTTTGTTGCTTGTTCAATTCAATTTCACGTTTAAGCGATCTGCGCACAAAATAAATACCGGTTATTAAAATAGCGATGAAAACAAAACCTTCGCCAAATATCATCCATAATTTTTTATGATAGGTGGGTGTATTGCCGTAAATTTGTTTGAGTTGTTGCGCAATAAGCACCGACCACCAAATAAATTGGATAAAGATGTAAACCACCAGTAAATTAAAGACTAAGAGCCAACGTGATTTTTTCATAGTTCTTTTTTTCTTTTAACCGCAAAGGATTTTTTAATTTTCTCTTAAGCAGGAAAGAAACCCTCGTTGTATGTTTTTGCATTATGCCTAATGGCTTTTGCCTTTGTTTTGTTCAATTCCGAGTTCTACCAGCAAATTCTTATATCGCTGCATAAAACGTTTAATGTTCTTTATTTTGCGTCTCATTTTTTTATCGGGTTCGGTAGCGCTGTATTTAATGGGATTG
>JAYUZA010000404.1:0-4600 GCA_043752145.1 Flavobacteriales bacterium | reverse complement strand
GCGTTTTGGCAAACAATTTGGTTCAATTTAATGCTTGTTTTTTTTATTGCTACACTTGGTTTTTATATTGCCCGGTTTTTTTTCCATAGAAAACAAAGAAAAGCGACACAACATTTTGAACAAATCAGGCGTGAATTAGAATACAAGCTAATTGCGCTCAAGTCCCAAATTAACCCACATTTTGTAAGCAATTCCCTTAGCGCAATTCAAAGCCTTGTGCTTGATAACAAAATTGGCGAGAGCGCACAATACCTTGCAAAATTCAGTTTACTCATGCGTAACGTATTGAACTTTTCGGACAGACAATTTATATCTTTGGCTGATGAATTAGACACAATTAAACTTAATGTAGAACTTGAAAAACTTCGCTTTAACCAGCATTTTAATTTTACCGTCAACCTCGAAGAATCAATTGATGCAGATGAACTCATGGTTCCTGCACTTATAACCCAACCAATTATTGAAAATGCCATCTGGCATGGTTTGTTAGCTTCAACTGTCATTAACCCGCAACTAATCGTTTCGATAAAGCCACTCAATGATGGGATTTTTATATGCATTACAGATAACGGAATTGGGATTGAGCATTCAAGGAATTCAAAAACAAAAAACACCCGACACATATCTAAAGGGACAGCTATTACCAACGACCGTATAAATTATTATGAGCAGTTATTTGGCAAAGGATCATGCTATATTACATATAAGGACCTTGCGTTAGAAGAACCGGGGAAAACAGGTACAAAAGTGTGCATTTATTTTTCCCGATCACTTATATTTCAACAAAATGGATAAGATTAGAACGCTTTTAATTGATGATGAACCTAACAACAGAAAAGCGTTGCGCAATTTACTTGGATTGCATTGTGAAAACATTCAAATAATTGATGAAGCCTCAGGTGCTGATGAGGCTTTTGACAAAATAAAAATGCAACAACCGCAATTAATTTTCCTGGATGTAAAAATGCCGAATAAAACGGGGTTTGATCTCCTAAGAATGTTTCTTCACATTCCTTTTGAAATTATTTTCATCAGTGCCTATGATGGGTATGCCTTGAACGCTTTTGAATTCAGTGCTATAGATTATATATTGAAACCTGTTGATTATGAAAAATTAAAATTAGCGGTAGACAGGGCAACATTAAAATTACAACGAGCCACCCCGAATTACCTGATCCAGTTTATTTCGTCCATCGATGAAAAAGAGCATATCATTAAACATATTCCGGTTTACAAAACCGATATGGTTATTTTTATCGATCTAGATACGATTTCGTATATTATTTCGCAGGGAAGCGGTTATAGCGAAATATTTACCACAGATGGGAGAAGCCACCTCATTACAAAAAGCCTGGTTAAAATAGGAGATTTGCTTATAAATAATACTGCGTTTGTTAAGGCAAATAAATCCGTTCTTCTTAACACACGAGATATAAAATCGTATAAAACAGGGAGAGACTCTTATATCCAAATGAGCACCAATGATTATTGCGTTGAAGTATCAAGAAGAAGAAAAAAAGAAATTGTGAGTTTGCTAAAATAGATCTACCCAACAATTAAATGAGGCTCCACAATCCACTTTACGCAAATACTCACAGACTGGCGCCCAACACTTAAGCCTAAAAATTTTTCGGGATTTTAATCAAAAACCTTTGTGTATTGCATTTTTATTACTTTTGCAGCGGAGAGCTGGCAGAGTGGTCGATCGCGGCAGTCTTGAAAACTGTTGACTGTCACAGGTCCGGGGGTTCGAATCCCTCGCTCTCCGCCAAAGTTTAATGCCCCGCGTAGCGAGGCATTTTTTGTTTCTGCCGTTACCAAAAGCAGTTTGGGTAACGACAAAACAAAAAATGACTTTGCTATGCCTAAGGCATACCCGACATCAGCTTTGGGGCCCTCCTTTAGGGATCATCAAATAATCCCTCGCTCTCCGCCAGTATTTTATACCCGCATAAGCAGGTATTTTTATTTCAAAAAAACCGTTAACTCATTAATTTTCTTTATTAAATTTAAATTTCGTACCTTTATAGAAAGGATTTGGTTTATGATAATCAACCGTTTAGCAATAATTTTAGCTTGTCTTGTGTCTATTGGCTTAAAGGCTCAAAGTCCTATTGCCGTTGATATCAAACAGTTCTACGCGCCAACCACTGGCAATTACATTGAAGTCATTAGCTCCATTGAACCCGCTTTTTTTCAATTGAACACCAAAAAAGACAGCGGCCATTATGCCCGGGTTGAACAACTCCTTATTTTAAAAGCCGGTGAAAAAATTGTGGCCTTTTCCAAAAAAAATATTCGAAGCCCCTTCTTCACCGATTCATTGATCCTACCATTCGTCACGGTTGAACGCTTAATCGCTCCCGCAGGTGATTATACTCTGGAATATGAAGTGTCGGACCTTTTAGACAATACCACAAAACCGATGAAAGCCGTTTTCAATGTAAAAATTGCAAATCGTGAGAACAAAAATATATTATCCAATATCGAACTTGTTGAAAAAACTTCTTCCACCGTTACAAATCCGCAGTTTGCAAAATCGGGTCACGAAATATGGCCATATGTATCGACCTACTATCCCGATAATTTTGAAAAATTGGCTTTTTATGCCGAAATTTATTTTGATGAAAAGTCATCGACTGCGGAAGATCGTTTTGTGCTTACCCAATATATTGCCAATTTTAACGACAACCAAAAAATTGAAGGCTACGCCAAACTAAGCAAAATAACAGCCAAACCCGTTTATCCTATTCTTAATAGTTTTGATATTAAAAATTTACCAAGCGGTAACTATAATCTGGTATTGGAAATACGCGATAAAAAAAATGAACTGATAGCCTCCGAATCAATTTTTATTCAACGTTTAAATCAAACCAAAGCCCTTTCAAATGAAACGCTAAACGAAACAACCATTGAAGGTACATTTGTTGAGAATATAAATAATTTGGATAGTTTGAACGAATTTGTTGGATGTATTAAACCCATTGCATCCAATTCGGAAAGCGATATGGCCAACCTTCAAATGGTGAATGGCACCCCATTGTCTAAAAAACAATTCATTTATTTGTTTTGGAAATCAAAAGATCCAACCAATCCCGAAGGTGCATGGTTAAAATACAAAGAGGAAGTTAAGATTGTAAATCTACTATTTGCTACCCGCATAAAACGCGGTTTTGAAACCGAACGCGGACGAATTTACCTCAAGTACGGAAAACCAAATCAGGTTACCGATAGGCCAAATGAACCAAGCGCTTATCCTTACCAAATTTGGCAATATTATAACGTAGGTAAATTCAACAACAAGTTCTTCCTATTCTATATGCCCGATCTTGTTTCAAACGACTACGAAGTGCTGAACAGCGATATACCGGGCGAATACCGCAACCCCCGTTGGGAAGCCACCTTGTTCTCGCGCAATACACCTAATCCAAACGTTGACTTTCAAAAAAAAGGCGGTGATCATTACGGAGGAAATGTGAATGAATTGCTGAAGAATCCGCGTTAATTTTGGTTGTCAGCTGTTAGTTGTCGGTTGTCTGGCTTCTAAAGATCAATCTTTTCCTTTTTTATTATATGATCCACAAACCACACCCAATAGCACGTTATGCTTGTCACACCCTCGCCCCAGAACAACGAACAGCGAACAGCGAACAACAATTAGCAATTTAATTTTTCGTACTTTCGTACTGTGCAAAACCAAACAGCAGTAGTTATTCTTAATTTCAACGGTAAAAAACACCTTGAAACCTATTTGCCCAGCGTTATACAGCATTCAGAAAATTACCGCATTGTTGTTATTGATAATGCATCGACCGATGATTCTGTTTCATTTCTTAAAAATTCATATCCTCAAATAGAAATTATTGTTAACGATAAAAATTACGGATTTGCCGGTGGTTATAACAAAGGACTTGCTTCGGTAAAGTCGACATATTATGTTTTACTTAATTCAGATGTGGAAGTATCGGCTGGTTGGTTAGATGAACCACTAAAACAACTTACAAATACTGATGTGGCCGCATGCCAACCAAAAATACGGGCTATAGAGCCGCGACAAAATTTTGAACATGCAGGAGCCAGCGGTGGCTTTATTGATAAATATGGATATCCGTTTTGCAGGGGACGCATTTTTGATCATGCTGAAGAAGACAAAGGTCAGTACAATTCAACCTTAGAAATTTTTTGGGCAACAGGCGCATGCATGTTCGTGAAAGCCGAGCTATTTTTTGAAGCCGGTGGATTTGACGATGATTTTTTTGCGCACATGGAAGAAATTGATCTTTGCTGGCGTTTTAAATTAATGGGATATAAAATTATGGCTGTGCCCGCTTCAACCGTTTACCATTTGGGTGGAGGAACATTGCAATACAATTCGCCATTCAAAACACGCTTAAATTTCAGGAACAATTTATTTTTATTGCAAAAAAATTTACAAAAAAAGCGGTTTGTCGTTATTTTATCGCGCATGTTGCTGGATGGAATTGCGGCCATTCGCTTTTTATTGAAAGGAAATTTCAGGCATTTTTGGGCGGTATTCAAAGCGCATTTGGAATTCTATTCGCATTTAGGGCGAAACAAAGCCAAACGTAAAGCTTTTACT
>JAYUZA010000403.1:0-4600 GCA_043752145.1 Flavobacteriales bacterium | reverse complement strand
CCAAATCACTTAGTAGATACGCAAGAAATTTGGGTCCAAATTTAATTGTCATATGATATTCGTCTTGTCCGGTTTTGCCCATCCAAGCCTTGGTGATTATTTGTCGCGTCTCGTTTACTCTCTTTTTACTTATGTGCGGATCGTTATCCGAGCAAGGTGAAATACCATCACACCAAAAGCCTTTTAAATCTTCACGTGCTGAATTCGTAAATGTTGTACCTAAATAATATTCCAGTGTGGTGCAAAAATCTGCGTTGAATGATTCTTCTATATGTGGGGAAGTGTTTTTCATTTTACTAAAGTGTTATGTATACGCTATTGGTATAAATAATTCTGAATTTTTACCTGCAACCGAGTAGTCGATTACATTTAATAAACAAGTTAATCGTTGTTTTATTTTAACACTTTCTTGTGTACAGAGTTCTTTTTCCACTACTTCTTTTAATTTTAGCACTTCATCCGAACCGATTTTGATTTGAGATTCTTGCGTTTTTCTTAAAAGATCTGTTAATGAATTTGAACCTGACCAACTTGTAACAGAATCCACTAATTTTTTTCTTTTTGGATTTCGGGCGGGATCATCAAGTAAGTGGTTTGTAAAAGGGTTAAGAAATATTATTCCTTTTTCATCCGATAAATGGGTTAATGTAAAGGTTGTTTCGTTGAAATTTATGTCCGATTTAAGAAGAGTGAATAATTCACGAGAGATGATAATCCTAGAGTATTCTGCTATCGGCTCTAATTGATATGCTTTAATAAGTCCTTCCGAAAAGATAATATATTCGTTCTCAAAGTGCTCGCCAATAGAAATTGCACCACGCACATAGATATTTTGTCCTAACAGCAGCGAATAATAAGAACTAATGTATCTATAAAAAAATTCATAAATTTCGGATATCGTAAAATTTTGATGTTTTAAGGGGGCTGACACGCAAATGCAATCCGAAAACACTTTAAAGGTAAATTGATTTTTAATGATGTAGTCTTTCCCAAGACTAGGGGATTCATCTACTTTTTCTTGCAAGAGTTGATATGCTATACTTGTTGCACTTACAATTCTCTTTAAGAAGTCGTTATCTTTTTTTTCGACATATTGAAATATAAGGTCTTTGAAACCTAGGATGTCGATAAATGCAACAATTCTTTTCTCTGTTTCCATGATTAATTACGCAGCCCAATTCAACTATTTTTGGTAAGTTACCGAATGTTGCTTACTTCTTATGAAACCTAATAAGTCCATCAATAGGCTTATTCAGAATTTCGCCCACCTTCATGCCGTGTGATTCGATTTTTTTGCGCAGTATACTTTCAAACACAAAGGCTACCGAACCTACAAAATTGGCTTCAAAATCCTGCACATTGTACAGCGTTTTTATATGGCGTGAAATAAAAAGATCAAAAGACTGACCCACTAAATTGCTTACGTATTTATGGCCCTTATGCTGTACCAAAAACGGAACATAACCGGCCAAATAACGGTTTGGGAATTGCTTGCGGTAAATATTTTCGAGTATACTGGCTTTGTCGGGTTGGAACTCTTTTACAAATTTTTCTAAAAGATCATCGGGTAACTCATTATACAAATAGGCTGTTACCAACTGCTTGCCCATATGCGCTCCGCCACCTTCGTCACCCAAAATAAAACCGAGCGATATGGCTTCTTCAATAATTTCGGTACCGTTATACAGGCAGGCATGTGAACCTGTTCCAAGTATACAAGCCAAACCTTTCTTGTGTAGACACAGGGCGCGCGCGGCTCCTAAAAGATCGTGCTCTACCTCAATTTTGGCATGCGCAAAAAGTTGGTTTAAACTGCTCTCAACCTCATTTCGCTTACTGTCGGTTCCACAGCCCGAGCCATAGTAATAGACATGCTCTACCCCTAAGGATGAAGGGGTTATAGCTGCCGTGACGGTAGCAATAAACTCCTCGGACCGCACAAAATAGGGGTTTAACCCCTGGGTTTTGAAATACTGTTTTTGATTGTTCTTGTCAATTAAGACCCAATCTGTTTTGGTAGAACCGCTATCTGCTATTAAAATCACGTGCTGAATATTTGTCCTAAAATACCAATAAAAAGGTAACGAATACTCAGATAGCTAAGATAATTTAGCAATTACTTAATGTTAAGCATTGGCCCTAACGGGCGGACCACAGATTTTTACAGATTTCTCAGGTTTCACAGATAAGTTGGAAGGAGTTTTACGAATGGTTTACCACAGATTTAAACAGATAGCTCAGATTTCACAGATGAATACTAAAGCGTGGTCAGCTAATCTGTGCGGATCTGTGTAATCAGCGTAAATCTGTGGTAAAAAAAGAAGAGTGATAGCAGTGGTAAGAAAAAAAGTGATGAGGAATAAGGTGACGAAGTCACCGAAAGTATGGCGGATTTAAGATCAATATTCAAGGGTAACAAGCAAGTGCATATAGCACCCTTAGTGGTATTTCGCATAGTTTTCGGCTTAATGATGTTTGGCGCCATCATACGTTTTTGGAGCAACGACTGGATCAAAAGTTTGTACATAGATCCCTATTTTTATTTCCCATACTTAGGATTTGAATGGATAAAACCGCTTGGTGAAACTGGAACGTATATCGTTTTTGCTTTGATGGCCTTGAGCGCTTTGATGATCGCTTTCGGATTATTCTTTCGCATTTTTGCTCTCGGCTTTTTTGTTTTGTTCACTTACGTGGAGCTCATTGATAAAACACCGTACCTAAATCATTATTATTTTATTTGCATTGCTTCGTTCTTATTATTTCTGTTGCCTGCGCACCGGTATTTTTCGCTTGATGTAAAATTTAAACTGGTAAAAGAGGCAACGCAGGTACCGTTATGGATGCCCGGTATTATAAAATTGCAATTGGGTCTGGTTTATTTTTTGGCAGGGATCTCCAAAATTGAAACCGATTGGCTGGTCAATGCAATGCCACTCAAAATTTGGTTGCCCGCAAAAGCCGATATGCCTTTATTGGGTGGATTCTTTGCGCAGGAATGGGTAGCGTATTTATTCAGCTGGGTCGGATTGGTATTTGACCTCTTAATTCCTTTTATTTTAATGAACGGAAAATTTCGTATTTACGGATATATACTGGTAGTTGTGTTTCATGTATTAACGTATATGTTGTTTAACATTGGCATGTTCCCTTTTGTGATGATAGGATGTACCCTCATATTTTTTAGCGAAGGATTTCATTTAAATTTCATCAATTTCATTCGAAGGATCATCCCATCATCCCATCGCCACATCAACACATCGCCACATCAAATTATCACATCAGCACATCAGCACATTACCACATCAGGCATTTCCGGAAATTCACTTTTTTATAAATCGGTAAAAGGATTTTTGGTGATATATTTTATTTTCCAGTTATTGATTCCCTTTCGTTATGTTGTGTATCCCGGTAATTTGTTCTGGACCGAACAAGGTTACAGATTCTCGTGGAGAGTAATGCTTATTGAAAAAAGCGGTACCTGCATCTTTTATGTGTGCGATAAGAATAGGAATGAGTCTATAGAGATTAATAACCGCGAATATTTAACACCTTTCCAGGAAAAAATGATGAGCACACAACCTGATATGATCCTACAGTTTGCACATTATTTACGGGATACCTATGAAGGAAAACCCATAACGGTTAAGGGACAAACGTTTAATTTTGATTCGCCCAAGGTGTATGTGGATTCTTATGTAGCTTTGAACGGACGGGGAAGTAAACGATTTATTGATCCAAAAATAGATTTGGCTAAAGAAGAAAAATCGTTGAAAAACAAAACATGGATATTGCCATTTGAAGAATGAGAGTTTTATTAGTTATATGGTTTGTAGTTTGTGGTTTGTGGTTGCAAGCGCAGGAAGTTCGTGTTGAATTTAGAAAGTCAACAGACATTGCTATGGATATAAAATTAACGGGTGTAAAAGAATATGTTTTTGGAATGGCCTATGTGCGTGAAAGAAAACAAATTATTATCGATGATATTGGGAAAAACCCCTATGAGCTTGTGTTAAGATTTCAATGGGCAAGCGGAGACACTATCTTGTTTGAGTCCGTAACGTTCACAAAGGATACTGTTATTGATCTTAATAAATTTTTAATTGCCGGGGAATTGTTTCTAACAGAGGTTGAAATTACCAGTGATGCAGGTTCGGTTTTCAGTAAAGTAACTTTAAAAGAAGTTGAAGGTTTTGCTATTTATGCAGGTAAAAAAACCGAAGTCATTAATTTAGCAACCACCAAAGCGAATTTCGCCACCAATAACGGCCGGCAGGTTTTTGCAAAAATTGCGGGACTCAATATTTGGGAAAGCGATGCGGGCGGAATTCAGTTGGGAATAGGAGGAAGGGGATTGAGTCCGAACCGAACAAGTAATTTTAATACACGGCAGAACGGTTATGACATTAGTGCCGATGCTTTGGGATACCCCGAGAGTTATTATTCGCCCGTACCCGATATGGTTGAGCGTATTGAGGTGGTTCGTGGAGCCTCGTCCTTGCAATACGGAACACAGTTTGGCGGATTGGTAAATTTCAAAATGAAAAAAGCAAAAGCCGATGAAAGGCTTCACGCGAATCTAAAAGCAACAGCGGGTTCG
>JAYUZA010000402.1:0-11286 GCA_043752145.1 Flavobacteriales bacterium | reverse complement strand
AAAGAACATTCCCACCAAGAATTACAAACTGATCTCAGCAAACATTCGGCTGAATCAAATTCAACAGGAAGAAGAAATCCAAAATGAACTTTTCAATCGTAAACTAAAGGGGTTTCACTTGTTTTGCGTTATACTGTATGGCGCGTTTTTAATTGACGGGCAAATACCCACTCAACAAATTGACGCGACAATTACAGGTGCAAAGGTGTTGGATTGGGAAGATGTTGAAACCACTTCATCTTTTAAAGGCATCAGCAAAACAAAATTCATTCGTGCACCCACATCTATTCAAATTGTAACCACCAAAGATGTTTTTGTAACCAATGAAATAACCGGTTTTGAAATAAAGGGTACAAAAGTGGCTGTTTTAAAAACGCCACTGTTTAAAGTTAATTCCATGTTGCTTTTTAAGGACCAAAATGTTTATGTACATCGACAAATAAATTTTTCGGGAAATTTTTTGTTTTGGCCTGTTATGGCATTTATGATAAGTTTAATTTGTTTGGTCACCAAACGTTTTTACGGTTCAACAACCTTAGCTGTAATTGCTATTCTTAATTTTGTGCCGTTTTTTTTAATGGTGTATAATGAGAAGTTGTATTGAGGATTTCCTTCCCCCTTTTTACCACGAAGAACACAAAGATATTACACGAAGTTCTCAAAGTATTCCAAAAGTCTTCGCGTACTTTGTGGTTAACCTTTTAAATAAATGTTGAGGCCAATTCCCTTGCCAACTGATTAGTTTGAATATAATCATCCAGCGTTGGCGCTTTCACGAAATTCGCTTTTAACATTGTTTCCTCATTGATGCGGGCAATATCGGTAAACTTAATTTTGTCTTCTAAAAAAGCCTGTACGCTTATTTCGTTCGCGGCATTTAAAGCACAGGGAACGTTTCCGCCTTTATCAATAGCGTCAAAGGCTAATCCTAAACATCTGAATGTTTCAAGATCGGGTTTCTCGAAGGTGAACGAGGGATAATCCAAGAAACTGAAACGCTTGAAATCATTAAAAATTCTATCGGGATAGGTCATGGCAAACTGAATGGGAATTTTCATATCGGGCAATCCCATTTGTGCCTTCATGCTTCCGTCCTGAAATTGCACAATGGAATGAATGATGGATTGCGGATGCACAATTACATCAATTTCTTTTGGTGTTAAACCAAACAACCATTTTGCTTCTATCACTTCCAAACCTTTATTCATGAGCGTAGCCGAATCGATTGTTATTTTCGCGCCCATGGTCCAGTTGGGATGTTTAAGTGCCTGCGCGCGTGTTACACTTGCCAGGTCGCTTAATTTTTTTCCACGAAATGGTCCGCCTGAAGCCGTTAAATATATTTTTTCAATTTTATTATGGAATTCACCAACCAAACATTGAAAAATGGCCGAATGTTCTGAATCCACCGGATAAATATTTACGGCATGTTGTTTTGCGAGTTGTGTGATGAGTTGTCCTGCAACAACCAATGTTTCCTTATTGGCTAAGGCAATATCCTTTCCCGCTTTAATGGCAGCAATGGTAGGAAGCAATCCCGCATACCCGACCATGGCGGTTAAAACAGTTTGCACGGTTGACATTTGTACACAATCGCAAACTGAATTAATTCCTGCAAAAACTTTTACATCGGTCTTGCTTAGGGCATCTTTAACGTAAGCGTATTTTGATTCATCAACAATGATAACAGTATTGGGATTATACGCAAGCGCCTGCTCAATTAAAAGATCGGCATTTGAATTTGCCGTTAATAGTTCAACTGAAAAATAATCGCCTGCTTCTTTAATAACCTGTAAAGCCTGGGTACCGATTGATCCGGTAGATCCTAAAATAGCTATTCCTTTTGGTTCTTGTGTTGACATAGTAGTTGATGATGCTAAGGTAAAGTTAAAAGGCATTCATTAATATGAAAATAAAACATTTTATTGACCCATGGATTATAGTAATAACAGTACGTCCTGTCCGGCCGCTATCAGTGTTATTAAACTTGCATAAAGTTCATTCTTACCAATGGGCTTATATATAAATACCAATAATCCAAGAAATATAAATAAAATTGAACAGGTTTTTGAAATACTAAATGCATCATATGATCTTAAAATGCGTGAATTTCTGTTGATGTTATAAATTCTAAACCCAATTTTAAATAATAGGGTTTCCTGATACTTTAATTTTGTTCCGGCATTATCGTATCCTGTATTTTCAACCGTCCAAAATTTTCCTGATGATATATGGATATTAAAACTCCTGCCTCCTCTGCTGTGCACAACATTTGCCTCAGTAATCGTAGCATATTTTGTTTGCGGGGCCATCAAATAAACATCAATGAAAAGAATTAAATTTATTAGTATGAAGGACAAGGCAGCAATTCTCCCAAGCTTTAAAGTGATTTGTAAAAGTGCTAAGCTTTTTTGTTCCTCTCTTTGCCTGACTATTTTTATCCATTCAGCAATTTCTTGAGGACTTCGCTTTCTGTCACGTGATACTCGTCCATTTGAAAATTTCATGGTCGTTTTGGTGCACTGAATTATTTATTTAACCCCAAACTCATCACCGCATCGGCCATGGCAATTTCATTGGTATTATACGGTAAAACGTAATTGCTGATACCTTTTTGTTTTAAAATTTCGGCTGTTGAATTTCCAATGGGAATAAATACCTGATCGGGTAAAACATGTTTCTTTCTAAAATATAAAATGGCGTTTGACGGACTGGTTAACACAACTATATCAGCATCGGGAATACTTGCCTTTTCGTTTTCAATGGTATCGTATACCACCAGATCAATTACCTGGTCTTGATTTTCGAATTGTTTTTGAACCGTTCGGTAACTCGCTGTTGATTGTGGAAACAGGATAAGGCCGTCACCGCAAATTTTAGCAAACTCTTTAGCAATTGCAATTGTATCGGGACCATCTCCTGTAAAATCAGATTCAATACCCCGTTTCGTTAATGCTTCAGCTGTAGAACCACCAATACTTCCAATTTTTACTCCGGCAGGAACCACGGGATTTTGTGTGAAAAAATATTTCACACAATTACGGGACGAGAAAAAGATCCATGAACATTCGGGAATCCCCTTAAACGGAATTTTTTCAAACCGCGTGAGTGATTGGGACGTTACCTTGTAACCCAGGTTACTTAATGAATCGTTAAAATACAGTGCTTCTTTTTTATTTCGTGAAATGTAAACCGATGAAGTGCGGTGTGGCGACTTTAAGAGTTCCACAATTTTGCCAAGGTTTGAATCTGCATTAATTTTCAAAAATATTTTTCGTACCGAATCGTCCAGCGTTTCGGCATAAGCCGCGTGCAAATGTGTTTCATTATCCTTGGTCGAGCAATAAATCCCCAATGGTTTTTGGCAACCACCATCCATCAAGTTAAGTAATTTTCGCTCAACGCTCGTTAAGGCTGCTTGTTTTGCATCATTAAGTTTCGCCAATTCATTTATTAATTCTTTATCATTCTCGCGGCATTGAATAGCCAAAACACCTTGCGCTGCTGCGGGAACAAAAACCTCGGGCGATGGAATGTGGACGTAAAATTCTGAAAGGTCCAATTTAAGTCGGAACAAACCAGCTGCTGCCAAAATAACGGCATCAAATTTTCCATCGCGTAATTTCTGTACACGGGTTGGAACGTTGCCACGCAGGTCCATTGTATGAACGTCTTTACGATAATGCTTCAACAATGCTTTACGTCTATTTGACGATGTTCCAACTAAAGCCTTTTCATGCAAATGGAATTTTTGTTTTTTATCGACCGAATCTTTTTTGATCAAAAATATATCGCTTGGGTTTTCTCTTTCGCTGAATGCAGCAATGATCAAACCTTTTGGATTGGATGATTCAAGGTCTTTGCAAGAATGAACAGCAATATCAATAGTTGAACTAAGCAAAGCTTCTTCCAATTCCTTGGTAAAAAAACCTTTGCCTTGCATTTTATCAAAACCAACATCTTGAATTTTATCGCCTTGTGTTTTAATGATCTCAATAACGCATTTTAAACCCAATTGCTCCAATTGCTGCTTCACGTGATTGGCTTGCCACAAAGCCAAATCGCTTCCTCTCGTTCCTATTACAATTGGTTGTTTCATTTGTTTAATTTGTACTAAAATAGAAAAACTTAGTATACCCGAGGCAAGCTTAGATTAAAAAGGGATTCTAAATGTTAAACAGGTAAATACACGGGTTAAAAATAGAAAACTGTTCAAATTAACTCGATTCTCGATGTAATTGGTTTAACTTTTTATACTTCAAGTATGTTGAATACGCCATGATCTTACAGGCTATATAACCATAGCGACCATCTAAAAATCCCAGTTTAACGATGTAGTCTCTTATAAAACGTGTTGCAGGGCTGATCCACATTTTCACAAATCCGGCTTTTTTCCCTTGCTTAAACAATGCATTTGCGCCAATGGTGGTAAAATATTCGGCTTGTTTATAATGTTCCTCAACAGCATAATAGCTATAGTGTAAAATATCGCCTTTGAGGTGCCCGGTTGGTGCGGTTTTATCCAATAATTCATATTTATCATGGGGATTAATACCACCCCATTCGCCTTTGCGTGAGTCCCATAACCGTAGTTTTTTATCGGGATACCAGCCACCATGCTTCAACCATTTTTCGCAATAATAATTCAGGCGGTTCATACTATACCCGTCAAACTTGATGTCTTTTTTTACTTCGAGTATTGATCTGATCAGGGTTTCATCCAATGCTTCATCGGCATCCAATGAAAGTATGAACGGACTTGTTGCATAAGTAATGGCGCGATTTTTTTGTTGGATATGGCCGTCAAAGGCGTGTTGAAAAAATTGCACTCCGTAAGACTTACAAATTTCTTCGGTTTTATCTTTACTGAACGAATCCAATACCACAATTTCATCGGCAATGCTTTTTACCGAATCAAGGCAACGGGCAATGTTCTTTTCCTCGTTAAATGTAATTATGACGACCGATAGTTTTATCATTAAAATATCCTCCAGCCAATTATCTGGTCCAATGTTAAATTAAGAAAAAAAACTGTTGCCGAGCAAAAAAATAAAGCCCATACTAAAGCGGGGATATAGGTAAGGTCGCGCAAATTTTTGGCATCGCCCGCTTCCTGCGGACTTTCAGCCGAAATATAGAGTATAATTAAACACGACCAAATGCTCTCCATTAAAATAAACGAACCAACCAGGAAGAAATAAATTTTTGCAAAATGATGTTGTTCAAAATAAATGGCCAAACCCACCAATAAAATATTACCCAGCAACCAAATGATACCGTACTTATTTCGTACCCATAAAACAAGCGAAATGAAATAAATTCCTAAAATACCATACGCTAAATAAATTTGATTAAAATTGTTGAGCTTGGTGAGCATAAGCCATGCAACAACTGCCGAAAGTGGATAACCTGCAATGGAAACAAGAAATTTTGAGATCCACGCCTTGTTGGAAGTAACCGCAACACCACCTGCATTGGAAAACAATTCAATTTTATGAATATTGCCTGAGGTGGCCAAACTCATAACGCCATGACCCAATTCATGGAACAATGTATTGTATACCCTGAAAACAGTTCCAAATTTTCCGGCTCTTAACAAAGCAATCATCAATGTCCAAATGATTAATATTTGCCATAACGGACTCAAATAATTGCTTAAAAAATTTGTTGGCCAGTTTACAATATCCATGTCAGATCCTGTGTCCAGTTTGCTTTTACTTTAACCGTTTGTGTATACCAATTGATCTTTTCGGCTTGTTGTTTTGTGTTTAGATCGCCCGGTGACCAAATTCCATCGTTATTGATATCATTGAAAATATAAAATGAATAGTTTGCGGGCTTTAACAATTCAAAATTTATGACGGGCTGATGCATCAGGATTTTTTGCTTTCGTAAAAATTTTCCGTCCATTAACAAAACGCAAACGGGGTTGGTGAATTTTTGGCTTTCCATTTCTTTCAGCGTTAATTGAATGGAGCCCATTTTTTCAACAGGCATGAATGTAAAAACTGCTTTAAGTGTATCGCAGGTTTTATTTGTAACAGCTGATGTAATGGAACCCGGCAGACACGTAATCTTCACCGGAATTTTTTCGGTCTGTCGTTCGGGAACGATCTTGATACCAAAAAGTGAAGCAGAAATAGAGAATGGAATATTTTTTTTATGAAGTGTATCGTAAACCGTAATTAAATCCTTATTAAAAGTACACGGCATGTTGGTGGAAATAAAAATACTGTCGACCACATATATTTCGGATGCCGGATTCAATCGAAAAGTAGTTTTAGAGGTCATTTTTTTACTGCGATGCGAAGTAAAACGAATGGTATCAATAATGACATTGTTAGCAAGCAGTTTTGCAAATATAGTATCGGTAACAAGTGTATCGGTAAGCATTAAATAAAAAACCGAGTCTTTGGCATTGTTGGTATGCAGCGTAATTTTATTCTTAAGCTCGGGGTTAATGGGTTCAATTGAAATTTTTTCGAGAACTTTATTGTATCTGTAAACCTGCATCCATTTTGAGACCGAGGCCGATGATGTTTGATACGTTTTTCGGTTCGCAGGTTTAAACTGTTTGAGTTTTATATCGGCAACATTCGCGTCAAGTACTAAAATCGAATCGAGAAAAGAAATTTCTTCGGGATAACCATTGTAGATCAGATCGGCATTCTTATCGTTAAGCGAATACAAATTATATTTTCCCTGTTTAAGATTTGCCAAACGAAAAGAACCATCTTTTTCGGTCTTTAAAAAATATGCCGGTTTTTGGTTGTATATAGCTGAATCGTTCTCGGCATTGTGCAAAATAACAGTGCTTGAATTTACGCCTGCCTGGGAAAATGCGTTTATTACTTTGCCGCTTATGCTTAATGAATCAAGATAAGGTCCGGTTGAAAAAACATATTGAAAATTTTTAACGGTATTGGCTTCGGTAATATCGGAAACGGAACCTGAAAAATTTATGGTATATGTTGTATTTGGCTCAGGCTTTTCTTCAAAAATTATCTCGACTTTTTTTCCCTTCGAACTTATTTTCGGTTTTTTTGAAAGCGCGGGTGTAATAACAATGCTTTGACTTTTTAAATTTATGTACTCGTTAAAGGTGATGGAAATGCGGTCGGAGCTGAAATTAACGTTCTCATTCTGTGGAAAAGTTTTTTGCGGAATAGTTTCGGGTGCGGTTGAGTCTTTTGGTCCGCCCGTTGGTTCACCCATTTGGGCGCAGGAGGCGAAAAGTAAGAAGTAAGAAGTAAGAAGTAAGAAGTGAAAACCATGACATGAAAAACCAATAAAAATAAATCGCAACGAACATATGTTGCTTACACAATTTTGTATAAAGCTTATAGATCTTTTAATTCCAGTAAATATGTGTTTACGATTGGTCATTCAATACGGCTCAAGCCACTTTTTTGTGTAAAAGAAAATGCGGAGTTTTACGCCTGTATCAAAGAACACACTTTTTCAAGATAAATTTTATCGGTCTCGTTAAAATTATTTAAATGTTCGCTGTCAACATCTAATACCATTACCACTTTATGGTTGCGAATGACAGGAATAACGATCTCGGACCGTGACAAACTGCTACAGGAAATATGCCCGGGAAATGTATCAACATCAGCAATAACAATGGTTTGCGCGGTTTCCCAGCTTGTGCCGCATACACCTTTTCCCTTTTTTATGCGTGTACAGGCAGGCGGACCCTGAAACGGACCCAAGATCAATTCATCACCCTCAACAAGGTAAAATCCCACCCATAAAAAATCGAAGGCGTATTTTAAAGCCGAACTTACGTTGCTAAGGTTGGCGATCATGTTTGTTTCACCACTTAATAAACCCTCAATTTGCGGAAGCAACTGCTTGTATTGTTCTTCTTTTGAAAGTGTTTTATTTATTGAAATATCTTCGGCCATATCTTTTGTAAACTTACATTGTTTTTTACTGCGGAAATTGAAATTTTACCTGTACGTATACGCCATCGATAAAATGGAGACTTTCATTTCGGGATTCGCTTTCAACAGCGTACTTACACACGATTCAAGGGTGGCTCCTGTAGTTATTACGTCATCAACGATCACCACATGTTTAAAGTCTGTTTTTTTTGCCACAAAATTTTCTTCACTGTTTCTCAAACGATCCAAACGTCCTTTCTTCGTCTGACTATTGGTAACCGTATCCTTTATCAATATATCGGTATTGACAGGCATTTTGGCTAAAACACCTATTTGGTTCGCCAACAATTCGGCCTGATTAAAACCGCGGGTCTTTAGTTTGGAACGATGCATGGGCACCGGAACCAAGGCATCGCAATCGTTCAACAAGCCACTTTTCATTGCTAATTGGGCCATTTCATGACCAAAGACTTCGGCAACATCGGCACGATTGCGGTATTTTAAGGCGTGCAGGAGTTTTTGTACAATTGTGTGCTTTTGATAGTATAAAAGAGCGTTTGCCGAAGCAACAGGAACCCTTCCCCAAAATGTTTTGGTCACCGCATTGGTCTCCACCGAATCAAATTTAGTATAGGCCAATTGCATGCGACAGGCTACGCAAATGACCTTATTACCCGTTGATAGTGGCTCCTGGCAAGCCGCACAAAGGTTTGGATAGAATAAATTAATGAGCCTCGCAAACAAAACAATGAATATAAAAATGTTAACAGGTACTAAAAATAAAAACTTTCGTTATCTTCATAACGTTAAATTTGTCACAAATATACAATTACATGGAAGCTAAAAAATCGCGTGACCCACTTTATATTACCATCATCATTCTTTTGATGGGTGCAACAGGATATTTTGCCTATAGCTGGAACGGACAAAAATCGGTGATAGCCGGTTTGCAAAAAGACAAATCATCGATGCAGGCCGATTTGGATACCCTTAAAAATCTACTGGAGAAAAACGGGATGGTTGACGTGATGGGTGAAGACCTGAAAGATAATCTGGAATTTATGTTGGAGTCGTATGCCGAGATCAAAACATCGAACGATACCATGAACACCCGCATACAGGAACAACAGGAAAAAATTAAATCCTTGTTGGAAGAGGCAAAAAGACATTCGGGCGATGCATATGCAATTTTACGTTTGAAAAAAGAAGGTGAAACCTTGCGCAGGATCATGAAAGATTATATTCATGATATTGACTCACTAAATACCGTTAACCAGGGATTGGTGGTTGATATCAAGAAAAGAGACAAGGTTATTACCGATGTTAGTGCCGAGCGTGACGATTTGAACGAAAAAAATAAAAACCTGAACGAAAAAGTTGCCAAAGGTTCATTGCTTCAAACAAGTGGTTTAACTGCAACAGCGCTTCGTTTACGTAACGGTGGCAAACAAGTTGAAACTACCAAAGCGGGCAGAACAGATATGATAAAATCATGCATGACCATTATGGAAAACCGTATTGCAAAAGCGGGTACCAAAGAAGTGTATATGGTGGTAATTACTCCCGGTGGAAGCATCATTTCCGACAATCCATCGGCTACAATTAATACCGAAGATGGCGCCCAGCCGTTTAGTTTAAAACGTGAAATTGAATACCAAAATTCTAACCTTGACTTGTGTATGTTTACCGAAATAAAAGAAGGTGTTGAGCTTGAAGCAGGAACTTATATTGTAAAAGTTTATTGCGATAAAGCGATGATTGGTAAGTCAACGTTTACGTTGAAGTAAACCGTTATTCGTTGTTGGTTATTCGTTGTTCGGGTGTACTATACGCATTTCGCTTTTGAAATTATCGCACAACATCGTTGATCAGACATTGTTTTAAAATAAAAATAGTTGGGTGTTACCCAACTATTTTTATTTTAAAACGCGCCTATTCGTCATCGCGAGCGACTGGGGTGAAATTAATTTTATGATGAAAATTATGTAGGGTGGCGATCTCCCAATCTAAACCGGAATTTCTATGGCGCCTCGTGAATTCAAGCCCGGGATGGAGCCGATACCCCGCATGGCGCGTACTCGCGACAGAGGAGTAAAGGCGAAAGCCCGAAAAGGCCCCAAAAAATCACTTAAAACTCCCTTATCTGTTCAATATCCTAATTCCATTGCGTAAATTCTATAAAAAGCAGTATCTTTTTCAAAAATTTTGTACATGAAAAAAGCTGTGTTGCTTGTTGTTTTTATCTTTTTCGGAAATACTTTTTTACGATCGCAGGCCCTTAATATTTTAAGCACCAATGCCGCGGCCGAACAAATTTTATTGGGCATGTATGATCCTGCGGCTTACATGGCCACGCAGGTAATTAATTTTCCCGACAGTATTTCTCAAGGAATATTAGCAAACATAAACCCCGACTCTTTAAAATCAACCATTATTAAAATGGCAAGTTTTCATAACCGCAATACAGGTTCCGATACGGTTTCGAACATTCGCGGTTACGGGGCGGCCAGACGATGGGTGTATTCAAAATTTATGCAATACAGCGCTGCAAATGAAAACCGATTGATCACTTCGTATTTACAATTTGACCAAAGCATTTGCTTAATGGCCCAACACCGTATGGCCTATGCGGTTTTACCGGGAATGGACACCAGTGATAAACGCATTATTATTATTGAAGGACATATGGACAGCCGTTGCGAAGTATTATGTGATACCGGTTGTGTTGCACAGGGAATTGAAGACAATGCAAGTGGTACTGCGTTGGTAATGGAATTGGCACGCGTGATGAGTAAATATAGTTTTAATCACAGCATTGTTTTTTTAATTACCACATCGGAAGAACAGGGTTTGGACGGTGCCGAAGCCTTTGCCGATTATGTGCAATTAAAAGGAATAAAAATAAAAGCCGTACAAAACAACGATGTAATTGGCGGCATTCTTTGCGGCACAACTTCATCGGCCCCCAGTTGCCCGGGTTTAGGTGATATTGACAGTTTAAATGTGCGCTTATTTTCGTTCGGAAGTTTTAACTCCCCACACAAACAATATTCGCGTTTTGTAAAATTAGAATACCAGGAAGAATTGCAAGCAGTGGTTCCCATTGTAACAACTATTCATGTTATGACAGCCGAAGACCGAACGGGAAGAGGCGGTGATCATATTCCTTTTCGTGAACATGCTTATACAGCTATGCGTTTTACATCGGCTAACGAGCATGGTAACGCCAGCGTAACCACCCCGGGTTATAACGACAGGCAACACACAACGAACGACACGTTAGGTATGGATACCGATGGCGATTTTATTGTAGATAGTTTTTTTGTTGACTTTAATTATCTGGCAAGAAATGCTGTCATCAATGGAAATGCAGCGGGCATGGCAGCCATCGGACCAA
>JAYUZA010000401.1:0-25325 GCA_043752145.1 Flavobacteriales bacterium | reverse complement strand
AAAAATTGATTATCAATTGGTTAGATGAAATCATCAAGATTGAAAAGCATAAAACAGGTGATATATCTTATATCTTTTGTTCCGACAAGTATCTTCTAAATATAAATAAGTCATATTTAAACCACGATTTTTATACCGATATAATCACCTTTGATTATAGCGATAACAAATGTGTTTCGGGCGATATATTTATAAGCATTGATCGCGTTAAAGAAAACGCAAAAGACTTTGGTGTTAGTTTTCAAAACGAATTGTTGCGTGTAATTGCCCACGGTGTTTTGCACCTGTGCGGATACAAGGACAAGACCAAAGCGCAGGAAAAGCAAATGCGAGCAAAAGAAGATTATTACCTATCTTTGTATCCGAAATCAAACTAAAGGTTCCACGTGGAACAATGGCTACTCTTTTAGACGAATATGATGTAATTGTAGTAGGTGCCGGTCACGCAGGTTGCGAGGCTGCTGCCGCCTCGGCCAACATGGGCTCCAAAACCCTATTGGTAACAATGAACATGAACACCATTGCCCAAATGAGCTGTAATCCGGCCATGGGCGGTATTGCGAAAGGACAAATCGTTCGCGAGATCGATGCCATGGGCGGTTACTCAGGTATAGTTACCGATAAATCTACCGTTCAATTCAGAATGCTTAATAGCTCAAAAGGACCCGCTATGTGGAGTCCGCGAGCCCAGTGCGATCGCCAATTATTTAGCAACGTTTGGCGTCAAATGCTAGAAGGCACACTTAATCTTGATTTCTGGCAAGAGACCGCTTTAGGGATTTTAACCGAGAATGGAAAAGCGGTTGGGATCAAAACCAGCATGGGTATTGATATCCACGCAAAGGCTGTAGTTTTGACGAATGGTACCTTTTTGAATGGGCTTATACATATTGGCGAAAAGCAATTTGGAGGTGGCAGAGCTGGCGAAAAGGCCGTTCATGGCCTTACCGAGAACCTGGTTCAATTAGGTTTTGATAGTGGTCGTATGAAGACCGGAACCCCTCCCCGTTTGGATGGTCGCAGCTTGGATTATTCAAAGCTGGAAGAACAACCGGGCGATGAAAAATCAGGAAAGTTTTCGTTCACCGATACGCCTATTATTGAAAGGCAATTGCCTTGTCATATTGCCTATACATCGCAAAAAGTACATGATCTTTTAAAGACCGGCTTTGATCGTTCGCCTATGTTTAATGGCGCCATCAAAAGTACGGGCCCCCGATATTGCCCTTCGATTGAAGACAAGATACACCGCTTTGCCGAGCGTGAAAGACACCAACTTTTCGTAGAACCCGAGGGCTGGAATACGGTGGAGATTTACCTAAACGGGTTCTCAACAAGCTTACCCGAAGACGTTCAATTACTAGCCCTAAGAAGCATTCCTGGATTCGAAAAAGTAAAGATGTTCAGGCCAGGCTATGCCATCGAATACGACTATTTTCCCCCTACCCAACTCAAGCACACGCTTGAAACAAAGCTGGTGGAAGGCTTATACTTTGCCGGCCAAATTAACGGTACTACAGGCTATGAAGAAGCCGGAGGGCAAGGCCTGATGGCCGGTATAAATGCAGCATTAAAAGTTCAGGGTAAAGACCCCTTTGTGCTAAAAAGAAATGAAGCCTATATTGGCGTTTTAATAGACGATCTTATTACAAAGGGCACCGAAGAGCCTTACCGAATGTTTACTTCCCGTGCTGAATTCAGGTTGCTCTTGCGCCAGGATAATGCAGATGAAAGGCTAACGCCAATGGCCCATAAACTTGGTTTGGCTTCAAACGACCGTATGGAAAAAGTCTTGTCAAAACAAAAGGATGTCGATAAAGTGATTTCCTTTTTCAAGACCGAAAGCCTATCCCCCGAAGATATAAACGCCCGTTTAGAGGAGTTGAATTCGGAACCCATCAAGCAAAAAATGAAAATGTTCTCGGTACTTTCAAGGCCACATGTTACCATTAACGACTTCATGCATATCGCATCAACTGGTAATTTTATGGAGCAGTTGAACGGGAACAGGACCGAGGTATTGGAGCAAGCTGAGATCAAAATGAAGTACGAGGGCTACCTTGGTCGGGAGGAAGAGTTAGCTGAAAAGATGCTTAAATTGGAGAACATTGTTATCCCCACAGACTTCGATTATAAGAAGCTTAGCTCTATGAGCAACGAGTCAAAAAATAAATTGGGGGCCATAAAGCCAACCACTATTGGACAAGCGTCCCGCATTAGCGGAGTTAGTCCAAGCGATATTTCTGTTCTATTAATTTATATGGGGAGGTAATGTTCCACGTGAAACAGTCGCCACAATTTCTCACCTTAGATTCATGTCCTTCTTGTGGAGCCAAATCCTTTTCGCTCCATATTACAGCCATTGATCATACCTATTCCAAACTAGAATTTACCCTAGTTAAATGTTCGGGCTGCGAACTGGTTTTTACGAACCCACGGCCGGTTGAAGCCGAGAACTGGAATTACTATAAGTCGGCCGACTATATATCCCATACCAATTCAACCAAAGGCATAATAGGTTTTTTATATAAGATTATTCGTGGTATTAATCTTAAGCGAAAAGTAAATGTGCTTAAAAAGCACAACTCAGGGAAAGAGGTATTAGATATAGGATGCGGCATAGGCTTTTTCCCAAAGGCTGCCAACCAAAAAGGATATTATACCCGTGGGGTAGAACCCGATCCTGATGCGTTGAAATTTGCTGTAGAAAACAATAAGATCGAAGCGTATTCTTTGGAAAAATTAAATAGTTTTAGCAGAGAATTTGATACCGTAACCATGTGGCATGTGCTGGAACATGTGTATCATTTAAGACAACAATTGGAGATCATAAAAAAGATAATTAAGCCGGGCGGGCTATTTATTATAGCCCTGCCGAACTATAAAAGTTTTGATGGTCAATACTACAAAACCGATTGGGCGGGGTATGATGTACCCCGTCACCTTTACCATTTTGAGGAAAAAACCGTGAAAAGTCTCTTGGCAACATTTGGGTTCGACCTGGTAGATGTACACCCCATGAAATTTGACGCGTATTACGTTTCCATGTTGTCCGAAAAGCATAAAGGAGGATCGGTGTTCAAAGCATTTTTCAAAGGCCTTAAATCAAACAAAAACGGCAATTCAAACATAAGCCCTTATTCAAGCCAAATTTATGTGTTTAAAAACAAACACTAAACGTTAAATTTTTTATAATACTAAATCGCATTCATATTCGTTATTGCCTCGTGTTAAAGATCGCTCAATTCATTTCGCTGATAGCTCTTGTTTTTACAAGCATTCGCTCAAACGCACAACGTGTTGGTATTGGCAAATGGGATAGTTATTTTACCCTTACCAATATGTACGACATTGTGGAATGCGACCAAAAGGTAATGTGGGTTTCGGAACTCTCGGCTCTCTACTACGACATGGAAGATCTTACCGTGAACGAGCTCAATAAAATTGATGGTCTTACCCAAACCGGATTTACCAGTGTAGTATATAACAACCTCACAAAAACAACGGTATTCGGTTATAATGACGGGAATGTAGACTTGGTGGTTTTTGATGAAAACAACCGACCCGTAATTACCAATATGAGCGCTATAAAATACTCGACCCTTACCGGTGATAAAAAGGTATACAACATCTACTCATACAATGATCAGGCATATGTTTCCTGTGGGTTTGGCATCGTGGTAATTGATCTGGTTAAGAAAGAAATTAAAGACACCTACATTATTGGCGCAGGCTCTTCGCAAATAAAAGTGAACGGGGTTTGTATCGGCAACGATACCATTTACGCAACTACCGACAACGGTATTTACAAAGCATATATAAACAATCCCTTTTTAAATTATTTTGCTTCATGGTCAAAAATGACATCGTTGCCGCCCTGGCTGATCTCAAAATCATTTAAGCAACCGGCTTATGGTAATAACAGGCTGTACATTATTCCCGATTATCCGCTTTACGGTCAGGACACCTCGTATTATCGTGAAGCTGGTGTATGGTATAAAACACCGGTACTCCAAGGGCTAGATTGCAATGCCGTAACGCCCATGCCCGATGGTAATGTTGTGGTTGCTACGCGGGAGAATATAAGCAGGTATACCCCTGCGTTTTCGCTGTTGAACAATGTGTTTAGTTATAATGGCACAAGCGGCCTTGTGTTGAATAAAGGTGTTTACGCTTCTAACGGCTCGTTCTTTATTGCAGATGAATACAAAGGACCCATGATGGGCGCTAATTCATTTGCAATGACATCACTTCTTCCCGGGGGAACAGCAACATCATCGGTAAGACGCGTAACGATTTACGAAGACCAATTATGGGTGGCTGCCGGGCATGTTGAAAGCACTATTTTTGCAAATACTTACAACACCGATTTTTTCTCCATCAAGGAAGGTAACGACTGGTATTATATCAATGAAGTTACTGACCCTATTCTTTCCAATCCTACAAACGGTATTTACGATGCTATGGACGTGGCCATTGATCCAACCGACCCAACACATGTAATGGCGGCTACCTGGGCTTTTCAGGGGCTTGTGGAAATTCAAAATAAAGTAGTGACCAATTCGTATGATGAGACCAATAGTGATGGCGTTTTATTTAGCCCACCATCGTATCCGGGATTTTGTGGTGTTGCTAGCGTACTTTTTGACGAAGAAGGAAATTTATGGTGTCTTAACGGCCAGTCAAACAATCCGCTTGTTGTAAAAACCAAGGAAGGTGACTGGAAAGCGTTTTACTGCGGAACCGATGCGGCTTCACGTACATATTTTGATTTGATCATTGACGATAACGGATATAAATATATACCTATTCCTACACGTGGGGCCAACTCGGGTGGATTAGCTGTTTACAACGATAACGGAACCATTTTAGACGAAACGGATGATTCGTATTATTTTTATAAAGCCATTACTGGTCTGGGAAATTTACCCGATGGCGATGTGAAGTGCGTAACTGCAGATCTTGATGGTGAAATATGGATCGGTACCAGCAAAGGGCCTGCGGTAATTTACAATCCAACAGGTATTTTTAACGGAGGAGCCGATGCCGCACAAATACTGATCCAGCAAGATGGTAATACACAAATCCTTTTGGAAACCGAAGTGATCAATTGCATTAAGGTGGATGGCGCCAACCGTAAGTGGATAGGCACCGAAAGCTCAGGTGTATTTTTATTGTCGGAAGACGGGCAAGAAGAATTATCTCACTTTACAGCCGAGAACAGTCCCTTGCCATCGAATTCAATTCTTGACATTGAGATAAGTGGCAAAACAGGAGAAGTTTTTTTTGCTACGGCTAATGGATTGATCTCTTATCGTGGAACAGCTACAGAGAGTAAAAAAGTTTTTGAGGAAGTACATGTATTCCCAAATCCGGTGCGACCGGGTTACGAAGGCCTTATTGCCATCAACGGATTATCGCGCAACAGTGACGTGAAGATTACCGACATTGCAGGAAACATCGTGAACGTGGTAAAATCAGAAGGTGGTCAGGCCACGTGGAACGGATTAAACATGAAAGGGCAGCGTGTTAAATCGGGCGTATACATGTTTCTTTGCGTCAAGGAAGATGGGTCTGATAAGATTGCGGGTAAAGTAATGATCATTGAGTAATGCATGTTAAAACCCAGGCGGTAGTACTTCAAACGCTTAAACATCAGGACAGCTCGTTGGTGCTAAAACTCTTCAGCAGCCAAAAAGGTCTCATCACAAGTTATATCAGGAACAGTGGGACCAAAAAAAAGCGTACCGTTAAGTGGCAATTACTGGATGTGGTAAACCTGGACTTGGTGCACAGCGATAAAAGCGATTTTTACGGCATAAGGGAGGCTTCCTACGCATTTAAATACACCAACCGATACTTTGACCCCTATAAACTTTCGATGTCTTATTTCGTGGCCGAAATTCTTTTAAAGGCCATAAGCGAAAAAAACACGATGTACCCCGAGTTGTACGAGTTCACACTAAACTGTCTAAACAACCTTGATACGACCCAAAGCATTGCAACGTTCCCTATCGATTTTTTACTCGATCTCACCAATGTTCTGGGCATAAGACCACGGGTGGAAGAGGGGGGATATATTTTCAACCTATCGGAGGGAAGCATTGATACGCAGCCTTACGGGCTCCAGAGTATAAGTACCGATGAAGTGGTTTTACTGGCAGGATATATTCGCACAGGTAATTTTGGAAGCTCGCCTAACAAGGACCAGCGCACCAAAATGCTGCAGCTTATGCTGGATTTTTACAAATATCACCTTCCCGGATTCATTGAAATAAAATCCTTAGCTGTATTAAAAGAAGTGTTAAATTAGCTGACAGTTAATTTAATACATTATGAAAAGACTTATACTCGGCCTGCTACTTATTTCGACAACTTCGATCAAGGCACAATTTACCAGCACCAATATTATTACACCAGTGCCTTTTCCGGTAGCGTTTGAAATTGCGCCTGACGGGCGCTTTTTTGTTTCCTGTAAGGGAGGTGCGGGAGCAGGGGCTCCGGCTAATGCGCAGGTACGCGTTTATAGTTCAACAGGAACCTTCATCACCAACATGTGGGATTTTACCGACTCGGTGGAAACTTACTTTGAACGAGGGGTCTTAGGTGTTACCTGTGATCCCAATTTCATGACCAACCATTATGTGTATGTTTTTTATAACCACGATTCACCTGCTATGATACGTGTTGTTCGTTTTACCGAGGTTTTGGGCGTTGGAACGAATCCAACCATCATCTTCCAGGTAAACGACTCTTACACCGCAGGAAACCATAGTGGCGGCAATATCCATTTCATGCCAAGTGATACCAATCATTTATTTATTTCTATTGGCGACAGGGCAGTAACTGCTACCGCGCAGGATCTTACAAAATGGGCTGGAAAAATGTTACGCATCAACAAAGACGGAAGTATACCAACCGATAATCCGTTTTACGATGACGGAAATCCTGCCACGTTAAACGATGACCGCATTTGGAGTTATGGTTTGCGCAACACTTGGGATTTTTGCTTTAACCCGCTTAACGATACCCTTTACGCCTCCGAAAACGGATTGAATACCGAAGACGAAGTGAATTTAATAACCCGTGGCGATAATTACGGATGGCCGTTTTGCGAAGGAACAGTTCCGTATTTAGGTTCTTGTACGGGTTACCGCGCTCCATTGGATGTTTGGGGTCCGCCCGTACCTTCGGTAACGGGTATCATGTTCTATACATCAACCGTTTTTCCTGCTTATACAAATCACTTAATTGTGACCGACTACAATGACGGAAACGTGTGGGATATTGTATTAGGCAATGCACCCGCATATGATACCTACGTTTCCACTACGCTTATTACTGCATTAACGATGACCGATGTTACCGACATTCAACAGGGACCCGAAGGTTGCTGGTACACCAATAATACCGCGTACAGTACCAATGGAAAGATCGTTCGTATTTGTCCAACCGGTATGGGAACATTTGATTACGAAATGGAAAATGCTTACAAAGTATTCCCGAATCCCGCCAACGATATAATTACGGTTGAGGGTAAAGACATTATGCAAATGCAATTGTTCGATATGGAAGGAAAATTGGTTTTAACCGCCAATATAAATACCATGGACATTTCATCTTTACCACAGGGAGTTTACCAGTTGAGGGTAAACAATACGTCAGTAGAAAAGGTAATAAAGCTATAGGCAAAACGCATTAGCCAAAAGAGACGGCCCGGTTGAAGAAATTCAATCGGGCTTTTTATTATCAAAGTTTTAGTTAGTAACCGGCAGTTTATTCTGACCGGTTTTTTTGTGCCGTTAATTTTGCGAAGGGTACAGTTTACTTGGTTAAAGCCTTTGGTTCGGGCGTGCATTTGTATGGAACATAAAGGCCAATTCAATAGTTGTATATACAATTGTTGTAATAACAATCATCGTCTTTCAACTTGTTTCTCAAAATCAGGTGAAACATTAATCCCTACTTTAGCCAAGCCACATGAGTAATTCACAACAGCACACAATAACTGATGAGAACCGGGTGTATGGCCTTGATATTTTCAGAGCTATAGCCATTATGGTTGTTGTATTGTCACACGGAAGTTTTTTATTGAATGAGACGTGTTTGAGCGATTTTCCTTTCATTACAATGATCGATGGTGTAGACCTTTTCTTTGTACTGAGCGGATTTTTGATAGGCAATATACTTTTAAAACTTATCAATCAACAAGAGGCCTTTGGAATTAAGCAAATGGCGTTGTTCTGGAAACGCAGGTGGTTTCGAACTTTACCATTGTATTATTTGATCCTTATGGCCAATTATTTTGTGGTCAAACACGGCATTATAAAAGAAGATTTTACGCAATTCAATCCCTCGTTCTTCTTTTTTACACAAAACTTTGCACAACCATTCTACGGATTTTTTTGGGAGTCGTGGAGCCTTAGTGTAGAGGAGTGGTTTTATATTTTTACACCCATTTTGCTTATCGTTTTTGTCAAATTCGTTTCACCAAAAAAGGCCTTTTTACTGACAACAATTTTACTGATGTTAATACCGGTTATTTATCGCGCGAGCATTCTTGAGCCGGGGATGGATAAATTTTGGCTGGATGTTACTTTCCGAAAAACGGTGGTTACCCGGCTGGATGCAATTGCGTACGGTTTATTTACAGCATGGTTGTTTACGTATTGCAAAAGCCTGTGGACAAAATATAAATATCATGCCTTGTTTGCAGGAGCAGGTTTAATGGTCTTTATCCTCAATTTTACAACCGAGAACACGGTGTATAAACAGGTTGTTATTTTTTCGATTACACCTATTTCGGCAATGTTATTATTACCTTTTGCCGAAGGCATTAAAAAGCGAACAGGAATAATAGCTAAGGCGGTTACACACATCAGTAAAATATCGTACTCCATGTATTTGATAAACCTGGCATTGGTTGCTGAGGTCATTAGTTTGAATTATCCTCCTCAGGGCACAACAATGAGAATACTTACGTATTTGTTGTTTTGGTTCCTTGTCATTGGTATTTCAACGCTGTTGTATAAATTTTACGAGAAGCCACTAATGAATTTGGGAAGAAAACAGTAAGGATAATTTTTCCAGATATTCTTTTAAGCCCGTATGCACAATGTGATCCCATCCTGCCACAAAGTTTTTGGTTTGCAAGGCATCTTCTTTCGGGTCGAAAGGAGTAAGAATAATAAAAGTAAGTACCAGCATGGTTGAACCGTTATCTACCTTTGTTAATTCCCAGCTAACCGAAGCCTTACCTGTATAACCAGGATATTCCCAGGTATGCACCAGTTTTTTACCGGGAATTATTTCGGTAAATTTACCGCGGTGCAGCCATTGTTTACCGTTGGGTTCGCCACCGTACCAGTCAAATTCACTGCCGGTTTGTAAATTGAATTCAGCAGGAAAATCAAAACACCATTGTTTTAATTGTTCGCGCTCACTAATGGCGGCCCAAACTTTTTCGATAGGCGCATTGTAGATGCGCTCAAGCACCAATGTATTATTTTTAAGCATAATTTTATTTTTCTTCGCAATTGAACATCCAGTTAATGCCATATTTATCGGTGCAGGTACCAAAGTAAGAACCCCAAAACATATCCTGTAATTCCATTGTTACGTTACCGCCTTTTGCCAACGCATCGAACAAACGCTTAGTTTCTTTTTTGGTTTCAGGCTCTAAATTAATGTGCATATTGTTTCCCTGTGTGAGTTTAAATCCCATGCTCTCGGGCGCATCGGTAGCCATTAGAACGTGTCCTCCCGTGATGGGCAATTCAACATGGATGACCAGTTTTTTATGTTCATCCGACATCGGAGGTTGTCCTTTAGCCGCGGGCAGATCACCAAAGCGTTTGATGCCATCGCCATTGAAATTTGTGCCGAATATTGACTTGTAAAAAAGAAATGCTTCTTCGGTATTGCCGGGAAAATTTAAGTAGGTACTTGTTCGTGCCATAGTTGAAAGTTTATTTTGTTTATATAATTGCATTCGCACTCTTAGGTAATTTTCCAGTTGATCGAGCATACCGGCATTGCCTTGCTCCATTGATGGGAACATCCCGGTAAAGAAGTCGATCTCGGGTTGCGAAGCGTTAAGCGCAACGGCTTTCATGTGAAGCGTTGTTTTACCGTTGTTCTCGGTAAGCGTCCATGTATTTTTTATGTGCAATGGAAATTCATTCGCAAAAGGAGGTTTAACAGGATTTCCCTTTTCGTCAGCGAACGAAGAAGTAAACACAATACGATCATGTGGAGCAATTTCAATGAAGGTTAACAAACCCCACATGGCGGGACTGCCTTCATACGTAAATTCATAGTGAAATTTACTTCCTTCTACGATAGTCCCCGGATCGGCTTTCAATATGGACCCCTTAGGTCCCCACCAGTTTTTAAGGTGTTGGGCCTCGGTACATACTTTGAATAATAATTCTTTTGGCGCATGGAATTCACGTGTAAGGGTAAATTCGCGTGCATTACTATTTACGTTTGCCATGTTTTTTTTTGGTTTGAAGTTTATCTAAATACAATTCAAGGGCATCAAGCTTTGTTTCCCAAAATTTGCGGTATTGTTCAACCCACACAGAAACTTCATTGAGTTTATCCAGTTTTGCTTCACAGTAACGTTCGCGTCCTTGTTGTTTTATGCTGATGAGACCACACTCCTTCAAAATTTTTATATGCAATGAAATAGCCTGCCTGCTCATATCAAAATTAAGCGCAAGGCTGTTAAGGTTTTGCGATTTTTGGGTCACCATGCCAATAATTTGTCTTCGGGTGGGATCGGCAATGGCCTGAAAAACGTCTCTACGGGCTTCCATAATGTGCAAGTGTTTGCTTGCAAATATATACGCAAGCACTTACTTGCGCAAATTTATTTTTATAAAATCTGATAAATCACTAAAAATCAATCGCTAATGGATTAATTTAGAACTGTAAAACATAAGACAATGGCATAATGTTTGTCGGGATAGACGTCCAAAACACCAATTATTTATGAAAAACAGACTACTCTTTCTTATTTTAATTATCGGTCATGCCGCCTCGGCACAATTAACCATGCCTCGAGCGCAGGATTCGCTGCAAAAATACAGACTGGGATCGTATACTTACCATGAACAATTTATTGGTCATGCAGGCTATGGAGCGCCTACGATTTTAACCAACGATGGTGGTGCAGCTTCTTTTGGCGGTTCGGAAGACGAGAAGGGTCGTTGTGGAATTTTGATTAAGCTTGATAAAACCGGAAAACAGCAATGGAAAAAGAGAGTTAGTCTGCCCAAAATTGCCGACTCGGAACCCGAAACACAAAGCGTGGTGGAGGATAAAAAAGGAAATTTGTATGTGTTCATGATCATGTATGATCCAAAGGGTTATAGAGGCGGTGCGGAGCGAATTGTGTGTTATGATAAAACGGGAAAATTATTGTGGGATAAATTAATAGGTAAACATACGCTAATGAATAACCCATCTGTATCGTATATAAAAGTGAATGATGACGGAAAAATTTATATGCGCGGCCACGTGGTAACAACACAACCTGCCAAAGGAAAAGACCCGCAGTATCGTTATTGGGAAGGCTGGATAAATATTACAGGAAGCTTAACGCAAAAATCGGGCGATGTAATTGACTGGGCAAATAAGGAATGGCAAACAAAATTTGCGCCTGACAAATAGCATGTTTATTTCCGTTCTTTAAACGCAATATAAAGGGAATAAAAAATAATGAAGGGTAAAAACAGCAGTGATATAATTGAATGAACAGCACCAAAAAGCACCAGGAAAAAAAATAAGACTACATCAGCAAAGGTTGGTTTAGCGTCTTTTGGATGTATGTCTAAACGCAAATGTTTGCGCAGATCACCAATGTTCATATCCAGTGCCTGATCGTTCATGAACTCATCATGGTATAAATTTTTAGTTCTTCGGCCGCGGGCAAAAGCCTTTAACACACCATTAAAATTAACGAACACTCCAAGCATTACGCCACTCAAATCAATTAAAAACGCGGCCCAATATTTTTTACAACCCGAGCCAATTTCCCAGGCGCTAATGGCACTTTCATCGGCAAGTGTTGTTTTGTATTGCGTAAGCAGGTGATGAATATCGTGTTTGAGAACGGCTTTTCTACGTGCGTTGAAATTGGGGAAATAGAAATGAAATTTTTTATTGACCTCAATTTTTACACTCGAGCTGCCTTGACCACCATCGGCACCTAAATTATTTTCTTTGTAAAAAGTACTTAGTATTTCCCGCGGTGTTTGGTGGTGCATTTGGTTTTTATACGGACTAACAACCAATCGTCATTGGCGAACCAACAATAAATTCAAATTGCTGTTTAACGTAAACACCATTTGCATTTTGTGCAGGCTTCCACTTTGGCATATTGTTAATAGCCTTTAGTAAAAGTTTGTCGGTTTTTTTATCTTCTGATGTTTGTGCAATTTTTGCATTGGTAATTTCACCATTTTCATCGACCGTGAAGCGAACAATGGCTGATTTAAATGGTTTAGCTTTTGTATCAGAAATCTTATTAAGAGCGTTTGTGCTTAAATAACTTTTCATTTTTGCATCACCGCCAAAATATTGGGCTTCGGTTTCGGGCACAATTGTAAGTTCGAAATTCATGTTTTGAAATTCGTTGTTTTCAGTAATGAAGTTGTTGTACGTGTATTTAATGTCAATTCTAACCGAACGGCCCATATCAGCTGTAGCTAAAAGGTTCTTTTGTTGGATGGTTAGCGTATCGTTTTTACCGGCAGCTTTCATTTCCTTACCATTGCAGGTAGCAACTACTTCAACCGAAATATAATTACTGATCCATGACGCGGGATAATTGGGCGTGATATCGTTCATGGTTTGGGCCTTATTAAGCACGGTTTGTTTAACCGAACGCGAATAAGTGGGATTGATCTCATATTTCAGGTCTTGTGAAAACCCCGGAATAAAAAGAAGTGATAAAAGTGAGGCAAGGATGGTGTGTTTCATAGCGAATTTTTTACGAAGATAGGAATTAGGTTGTAACTGAATTGTTAACGAGTCAGACCTTCACCCAAATTATAACATATAAATAACAATTTTAACAATTTCGGGACCTTTATAGTTTTGCGAGAAGGGAGATTTGTCCCAAATGATAGTAACTATGTTCTATAATTGCTTCAATGTTTCGTTGATAGGTTCCGTATTTTTCATCGGAAATGTTTTCCACATGCTTCGCAAACGCTTCGGCATTGTATAATAAGGAGGTCAATAAAATTTTCCAATCTGCTTCATTGTTCAGCGTAGGCAGATCAAAACTGTATTTATCTTTTATTTCAAGCGCACCACCTTCAAACACATTGTTAAGTCCGGCTACATAATAATTGAAATGTAAGGGCAGCAATTGTATTTAGATCACCCTTTTTGTTTGTTACCTGTTCAAAGGTGAGGCCCGACAAGGCTTTTTTTAATTGGTATTGGCTATGCAAAGGCCGTCTAAAAACACTTCTCGTATGCGATTAGCCATATCTAAAGACGTTTCCATTATACGACCTCCACATTTTTCCCCAGTGTTTTGAAGCGCACTCCGTTCTTTTGCCTGCCTGCCGCAAGGCAGGTTCAACGGTTATGGTAATATGACTTGTTTTGCTCGTATTGATATCGCGTACTGTGCCCGATTTTCCTATATGTGTTCCACCACTAACTTTGCACTGGTCACCATCTTTTAATTTTGATTCCGGGTTGAAATTATTTATCAGTGTTAAAAAATGTCCAGAGTACAATTCGGCTGTTTTTATTTCCCTGACTCATAGGAATTGTTTTAACGGTTTTTGCTTTTATGTTTTCAAGAGCTTTATATATGTGCTTTATATTTGATTCTTTTGAAACAAGGGTTGAGAACCACACGCATGATTTTTCAAACGGTTTGCTTTCAAGAATCATTTGTTCAATAAATTTTAGTTCTCCCCCCGCGCACCACAGCTCATTGCTTTGGCCACCAAAGTTAAGAATTTTTTCAGGTTGTTTTTCCTGCTTTAAATTTTTCAATTTTCGTCCGCTACTTTTTTGGGCTTCTTCAGGCGAGGAATGAAAGGGAGGATTGCTAATGGATAAATCAAATAGTTCGTTCGGCTGAATTATGCCTGTAAAAATATGCGCAGCATTTTCCTGCAGTCGTAACTCAATTTTGCCATGCAACGAAGGGTTGTTTTCAATAATTTTTTTTGCCGATTGAAGTGCAACCGTATCAATGTCGCTACCCACAAAATGCCAATCGTATTCGTACGAACCAATGATCGGATAAACACAATTAGCGCCAACACCAATGTCGAGGCATTTTAATTTGGTTTCAGTGGATGTTTTTTTTAAAATGTTCTCATCGCCATATAAGAATTCGGCTATGTGATGAATATAGTCGGCACGGCCGGGTATTGGCGGACATAAATAGTTTTGTGGAATATCCCAATAATTAATTTCGTAATACTGTTTAAGCAAGGCTTTGTTCAGCATTTTTACAGCCTGCGGATTAAAAAAATCGATGGAAAGGTTATTATACTTATTTGGTTTTACAAAAGGAGCCAAATCGGGACATGTTTTTATGAGCGCATTAAAATCATACAGATCACGGTGCTTGTTTTGTGGATGTAATTCAGGTTTAGTTGTGGTCATATTATTTCCAGGGTCCATTTTTTGTTACGTTAATAAAATGATCATCCTTTTGGCATGCGATAAAGATAATTTTTGACAGTGAGCGCTCAATAGACTGAAAGTTAAATAAACAAAATAAAGACCTTGGACTGTGATCTTTTGGACCTTATTTTTGTCTATGTATGGATTTAGGGGGATAAAAAACATATTTTACTAAGGCATTCTTTTTTCTGGTTCGCTTATTTCTTCTTGTATTTATTATCTTTCCACTGATTGGTTTGCGCGTCACAGTCTTTTATGAGTTGATCAAAACGTTTTGCTTGCGTTGTTCCCTGTTTGGCGCTCATGACCCAATTTTTGGACAATTTTTGATATCCGGGAGCCAATGCATGAAAATATTTCCACGCCACCTTATTGGCTTTGAATTTTTTCAAAAAAGTCGAGGGAAGAACAGCTTCGACCTTTTCATAGCTATACAGCTTCGACCTGTCTTCATTGCGCAAGGCAAATGCTTTTTGTCCGGCAGGGGTCATAAGTTTAGCTTTTGTAAGATCCGCAACTTTTTTAATGTTGATGGTGCTCCAAATGCTTGTTGATTTTCGAGGGGTAAAACGAATGCTGTAGCTTTTTGTGTCGATGGAAGTACGCACACCATCTATCCAACCAAAACAAAGCGCCTGGTCGACCGATTGGCTCCAGGTAATGGATGGTTTGCCGCTGTCGACTTTATAAAAACCAACCAATAGTTCGGTTTCTTTTTTGTGGTTTTTAGCTAACCATGTTCTGAATTCTTTTTGCGTGACGAAAAATGTAGGCTTCATGGTTTGAATTTTTCAAATGTTGTGCCGTTGAAAGTATAGACACCATCACCGGCTGTTCCAAACCAAAGATCGTCATTTTTGTCTTTGTAGATCGTCCATATTGAATTAATACCAAGCCCGTGTTTGGTTGTATAATTGGTGACTGTTTTACCATCATACATCCAAACACCATTGTCAATTGTTCCTATCCAAAGGTTTCCCTGTTTATCGTCTGTAATTGTCCAAACCCGCGACATCATGCCTTCTTTGCCTGTTGGATATTTTTCAAAATCATAGTTTTCCAATTTTTTTTCTCTTGAAAAATTGATCAATTTTCCCTCACTATATCGAAAAAGACCATCTCCATTATTCCCTATCCAAATGGTTCCGTTCTTATCTTCAAAAATTGACCGAACGGCAGAGCCCAGTTCTTTATCATCAAGCCAGGCATATTTTACCCCATCGTATTTACAAACACCTGCTCCTTGAGTTCCAAGCCACACGTTACCGTTTTTGTCTTTACATGTGGAGTAAATGTCATAAAAATGGCTAAAATTATTATCATTCTTAATTGGTGAAGTATGAGGTAATGCGATTTTCACAAGTGATTTGCCTGTGTAATAATAATCAAACAAGAGCTCGTCATTCAAATAGTTGTAATTTATGGCTGGTATGGCATTTGGATCGGTTTGTATGGTTGAAAAAAAATTTCCGTCAAAACAACAAATAGCGTTAACATCGCTTGGCTGAACATTTGTTTTAAACCAAATATTTCCGTTTTTACTTTCCTGAATATTCCAAACAAAATTGCTGCAAAGTCCGTGTTTGTCGGTAAATTGTATGATCCTTTTCCCATCAAATCTAAAGACGCCTTGACCATTGGAAGCAAACCACAAATTTTTTTTCGAATCCTGAAAAACGGAACGGATCTCTCCACCAATTTCACAAACGGTGTCTCCGGTAATGATTTTCATATTGGATTCCAGGTTGCTTTCAACCGTGGTTTGATCTTGTGCGCTGCAGGACATTAAAGAGGCCAGGCAGCAAAAAAAAGCCAGTGAGTTTATTTTCATTGTTATGAGACTTATTTATTTTTTGTAAGCTTAATCGTAAATTCCTTTACCACATCAATATTATTTAAATATTCATCAATGCTTTGTGTAACATAATGATCGGGTAGAATTCCTTTTTCATCGGGGAGTGATGTGGCCGTAGTTTCATTCGTATTGTTTGCGATATAAAACACCAATTTAGTATTGGAAAGCCTGCAAATTTTTTGTCCTGCCGAACAAAATTGATTGGATCCCAGCTCTTCGCCCACGATAGTTCCAAGGTTTAAAACTTTGACCAATGACATGAAATGACCTGTTGTAGAATTGCCGAACCCATCCATGATAAAATAAAGCTTGCCTTTATATCTACCTTCAAATGGTTCTTGAATTTCTTCTCCTTCTGTTTTTTCGATCTTACCTTTGTATTGAACATTGGAATAGTAAGTAAAGGGTTTGTCCACTAAATAGCGCAATAAATAAATAGCGGATTCGGGTGAGCCGCCACCATTAAAGCGAACATCTATAATAAGTTTTTTAATACCCTTTTTATTTATTTCTATAAAACTGCGATCCATGAAATCGGAAAAGACCTTGAAATTATTCCAACGATAATAGACAAAGGAAGAAACTGTAAGTATTGCTGTTTTACCGTCATCCAATGTTTCAAGGCAAAGATCAGCACCACACGATGTTATTGAAGCATCACCGTGCATATTCTGAAAACGTTCGGCTTTGTTCAATGCAACAGAGCCTTTGTTTCCTTTTAGTGTGACTTCATATGTTTTTGGAAAACCAAGCGAGTAGGGAATAAGACCTGTTGACCATGTATTGAAGAAATGTTTTTTGGTTGTTTGTATATATCCTTGCGCAGGAATATGTTTGTATATCTCCTTTAGTATGACTGTAACCGGTTTGCCGTTAATGCTTAAAATCTCGTCTTTCAATTTTACTTTTTCCTTATTGTTCAGGGGATCAATTATAAATAATTGATCATTCACCCAACGTGTTTGTAAGGGAAACCTTAAGGCTAAGGGCAGCATTTCATCTTCGGGATAAAAACTTCCCATAGAGGTGTGCGAGCAATGTACGGCAGCAATTATTTCACTGCAATGCCAATTGAATTCTGCGTACGATGTATTCTCGGTTATCAGCGCTTTCTTTTCTTCAACGATGGTCAAAAAATCTTTTTGAGAAATAAATTTGAGCGCAGCTGGATGGATCTCCAATAATTTTTTACCCAATTGATCAAGATCATCTTTATACTCATTTGCGGTGTAAACTTTTGCAAATTTTTGGGCAGGTGTTTCGGACTTTATTTCGGGGTGTTTGATGTGTTGGATTTGGTCGGTAGCACCAAAATTATCGGGGTCCATTTTTAGTGATATTTCATAATTGGTCAAGGCAAGCGCTGTGTCACCATTGGCTAAATATGCCTCTCCTAAACTATCATAGGGATTTGACGAACCGGGAAATTGTTCAACAATTAATTTAAATATAGCTAGAGCCTCCTTTATTTTATTGGACCATAAAAAGGAATAACCGTACATGGTAAGTTGATCCTCGTTTTCAAAATTGTATTTATCGGGATCTTCCTTTTTTAATTTACGGTAAAGTGTAATTTGTTCTTCAATCGGAAGATGACCGTTTTCTTTCAGTTTCTGAGCAATGGACAGCTTTTCGGTTTTTCCTTCAGTCGCTTTTTGATTTTGAGCTGAGGCGGAGGGACCTTTATTACCACAGCCAATGAGCCAACAGAAACTTAAAAGGATCAAGGAAGGCGTGTTCATGTGTATTTTAAGCATGAAATTTTTTATTCGAAGGTAAGATGGAGCGAAGGAAAGCACTGTCAACAAGTGTAAATTAATGTAAAATGAATGAAAAACACATTAAAACACAGCATTATCAGTTAAATTTGCAGCATGCCCACAAGATATTTGAAGATCATCATTATTGTTTTTTTATCGATGCTGTTGTTTACGTCAAAGGGATATTCTCAGCCCGACAGTAACGAACAGCATATTTTAGTATCCATGCGCATGATTGGGCATCAGCTGCTTCTCAATTCAGGCGACAGCACTTCATTGATTTTACCTGTTGAAAAGGAGAAGGATCGTTATAAAATCCAATTCGGATCCGAATTTCAATTTAATCCGGACGAACTGGTTGTGACAATTGATAGCATTGTGAAACTAACGGGAATAACCGAGGGTTATATTGTGGAGGTAAAAAAATGCGGCACCGATGAGGTGATATATAGTTATGAGATGGGAAATTCGGCCAATTCAGATTTGGTGCCTTGTGCAGCAAGAACGCAACCAAAAGCCTGTTACACCCTTTTTATAACACTTTTGGATGAGAGTAGGTCGGGGGCCTCCTTACAAATTATTTCTGAACAAACGAAAGGATCTTCGCCCGGCAAGGGACAACCGAATTATTTTATGATCGTTTTACTTGTTATTTTATTAGTGATGGGGATCGGCCTGTTTTTTTATTTACGAAAGAAAAAACCTTCACGCAAGCTTAATGAGCATATAATTTGCCTTGGCGAATACCTGTTCGATAAAAAGAACATGGTGCTTTCATACGGGAATGAAAAAACTGATCTTTCGGGTACCGAAGCCGACCTGCTGTTTTTACTTTATACTTCAGAAAATAAAACGCTTGAGCGAGACCATATTCTAAAAATTGTTTGGGGAGACGATGGAGATTATATTGGCAGAACGCTGGATGTTTTTATATCAAAATTACGCAAGAAACTTGAAGCCGACCCAAGTGTTAAAATTGTGAATATTCGCGGCAAAGGGTATAAACTTATATTGAGCGATGCGGAGTAATAAAATTATTTTGTGCTTAATTGTTTTTCAAAACAAACACTACTTGTCACATCGGCATACTGACCGTAGTTTTTAATAAGGGTATAATTATTTTTCTTATAAAGGGCGATTGCTTCGGGTTGTTTATAACCGGTTTCTAAAATGCATTTTTTGTAATTGAGTTCGGTGGCCCATTTCTCCAACTCCTGTAAAACCACTGAAGCGATTCCTTTCCCTCGTTTTTCTAACGGAACAAACATGCGTTTTATTTCCATCACGTCTTTCTCATATTCTTTTATGGCACCGCAACCCACGGGAATTTCATTTTCGTAAACGACTACAACGTATTTTATATTGATAATTTTATTGAACTGATCAAAAAAAGCGTGTTCATCACCATCACGAATGGCAAGATCTTTATCAAGTTCAATGACTAGTTTTTGAAAATCTGAATTGTCGGAATCGGTTCTTTTTGCCAAATACATGATCCAAATTTAGCAAAAAGGTTCATTGTGAGGATAGAGAAATAATTACGGGTTTAACTTCCTGCCAACGGTGTTCCAAAAATGCCAACGGCAAGTTCGGCCCAAACAAGGAAGAGCGCTACAAAAATTCCTATACAAACAAGAATGCGGTATTTGTTTGTTTTTATTTTTCGTATGACAAGTTCAAGTGTAAGCCCAGTGCCCAGTAAAAGAATACCGGCTGCCATAAAATCGAGGATATCCCATTTCACCTCATTGGTGAATTGCATGGCTACTAAAGGACCCATTAATAAAAGCGCTACAGTTAGCACGATCCAAAAAAGTCTTTTGTTGTTTTTCATATACGTTATTTTTAAAATTACCGGCACTTTCTTATAATTTCAAAGCACTTTGAAATACAAAGTAAGTTTATATTTAAGAGCTAAGCAAAAAAATATTCATAAAAAGTGTAAAATATTGATAGCCAATAAGGGGTTAGACCCTTAATGATCCACGAAAGCCCCTTACAGCATAATAAGACTCGGCACCGTTGTGATAAATGAACACTTGTCCATAGCGGTAATCGCCAAACATAGCACCGCCATGTTTACGTATATCGGCCGGAGTTTTGATCCAGCTCGATGTTTTTGTATCGAATGGGCCTAGTGTTTGCAGGTGGCGGTATTCTTCTTCATTTAAGATCTCAATACCTATTTCATCGGCCATACCCAGCGCACTGTTTTTTGGTTTATGTTCTTTGCGCGATTCTAATGCGTCACGATCGTAACAAATACTTCTGCGCTCTTTGGGGGTTTCGGGCGAGCAATCGCAAAAAATGTATTCGCCCGTTTTTTTATCGTGACCAATTACATCGGGTTCGCCACCGGTTTCTTCCATTTCGTTAAGCGACCATAATTTTTCGGGATGCTTTTCCAGTTTTGCCTGTACTTTATTCCATTCAATGCCTTTATGGCGTTTCAGGTTCTTTTCAAAACGCGTTTGCAATGTTTTGAGCAACGCTGAACTTTCTTTAGCAGGCAAATTCTTTTTACTTGAGTTCTTCATGTTTTTCAAATATCTCGTTTGGTAGCCCCAAGGTATTCGCGTTTTTTTCGCCTGTAACAAAATACATTTTCATGCGTCCTTTGTTTTTGGCTTCTACCTCGCCACGGTAAATAAAATCAAATTCATCCTTAACCATTTCATATACCGATTCGGATATGTTAATTCCATCGGCTTCACCGGCTTGTTCCATACGCGCTGCAATGTTTACGGTATCGCCCCATACATCATAGGAAAATTTGCGTGAACCCACAACACCTGCAACCAAAGGACCGCTGTGAACGCCTATGCGCATGCGTAAATAGGGTTGATTTACTTTTTGTTTACGAACGGCTTCCTGACTTACAAAGTCCCTGAATTCAAACGCAGCACGTATCATGGAGGACGCATGATATTTATTTGTAGTTGGTATTCCGGCAACACACATATACGAATCGCCAATGGTCTTTATTTTTTCGATCCCGTGCTTTTTTACAATTTGATCAAAGGCTCGGAAATAAAGATCAACCATCTCTACCAATTCTTCGGGCGAATGTTTTTCAGAATAAAGTGTGAATCCCTGGAAGTCGGTGAACATTACCGTTGCATTCTCGAAACGGCAAGGTGTTGTTCGGCCGAATTCTTTTAATTCACCTGCAATGGATTCGGGTAAAATATTTAACAAGAGGTCTTCCGATTTTTGTTTTTCGACCACAATTTGTTTGTGCATTTGTTCCAATAGAATCAACCCTTTTCTCTTCACAAAATAACCACGAACAATAAATACTGTGGCCAGTACAATAAATGCCAGAATAAACAACATTATATTGGATCTGTTTTGTGAGGCTTGTAATTGAAGTTCTTTTGCGCTGTTAGCCAATTCAAGATCTTTAACGGCTAATTGGGATTGTAAATGTTTGGTGGTTAAGGAATCAATGGCGCTTTCCTGTTTTTTGAGGTCAACATTCTTTTTTTCAATTACAGTGTTGCTTGCTTGAACATCGTTTTGCAAGCCTGTAACCGAGTCGCTGAGTATTTTTGTTTTTTGAGCACTTTGTTTTTTGTAGAGGAGAGAGAATTCTTTATAATGATCCAACGCTTCTTTATAATGCACAACGTTGTCTTTTAACTCGGCCATTTCCATGTGTGAATTCATTTGGACAGCTAAATTTTTTTCGGCTTTGGCGGCCTCCAACGCTTCTTCAAATTTATTAATTGCTTTACGATCCTTTCCATCGGCACGTAATTCTTTTCCTTCTTTAAAAAGTTGCTGGGCGTTTTGCCCGAACATTAGGTTGGCGGTAAACAGTAAACTCAGTGTTGTAAAAATGCGGACGTTGAACATAAGCGTATTTTTAGTCAAGGATGAATGTAGCAAAAATCCGATGAAAAAAAAGCCTTGTATTTTCAGAATTTATACAGTCTGGGATTGAAGAGATTAAGATTAAGATGATTTGCGTGAGGGATAGAAGCGTAAAGCCCGGAGCCATCTCAAATTTGAAATTTTACATTTGAAATTTAGGGCGAGGACTTGCAGCAAATAGCCCGACCCCGATCGAACTAAATATTTTAAATAGTGGATTTTGTTAGGGTCACGCCCAGCTAATTTTACTTATCATCCAGTCCTTTTCCCTTGATAATTTTATCGTAATGTTTTTCGATCCTCTCCTCGCGGGTCTTTGCTTGTTTGGCCGAAGAGAAAAACAAAAGATATCCTCTTTGTCGCCCGGGTGTTAAAGCATTAAACGCTTTTTTGAGGCCCGCATCTTGCCCCATCGCTTTTTTAAATTCATCGGGCATTTTGAACTCAGCCGTTTTTTTTATGGGCACTTTTTCTCCCGACTTTTCTATTGCAATGGCTTCTTTTACATAGGCTTTTATGGTTGTCTTAAGTTTAATGATCTCTTTCAGATCGGTGAATCTTAATTGTCGTGCCGATTGCACATTTTCGGTTTGTTGGATCAGGATCTTTTTCGAATCCTTTAGCAAAACACCTTTGTGAAACAAAAGGGCGCAGTACTCTTTAAACACATGTATTAAAACAATATTTTTTTTCTCTAATTCGTAACAGGGAACGCCCCATTTTAATTCTTCGGTAAGACTACATTCAAGAATAACATCTCTTAAATGTTCTATCTCTTCCTGCCAGTTTTTGTTTTTAGTAAAGTACCAGTCAACTTTAGGATTTTTTTTTGGCATGTTCTGTTTTATTAATGAGCGAATATTATTTTTCTGTCAGCAGGTCTGAAATACCAGGATACAAATGTCAGAATCAACAATAGCAAGGAAGGAAAAATTTCGGTTACCGGACTAGACGAGGCGATATGTGAAATTGCCGCTCCTGTCATGGTAAAGCAAAAGCCGGCATAAGCCCATTCTTTTAATAAAGGAAATTTGGGAATTAGTACAGCTATAACACCTAAAATTTTCGCGACACCTATTAGGGTAAGGACATAAACGGGATAACCCAAAAGTTTCATCTGATCAAGGGTCTCTTGTAAGGGAATTAATTGTACAATTGCGCTCGACAACATTCCCAGCGCCAACCATACTGTAGCGACCCAATAAATAATTTTGTTTCTCTTTTGCATAAAGCGCTATTTTAATTTTTGTAAAATTTCTTCCATGCGGGCATGTGCCATATTAATGCCTTGCGCAAATGGTAATTGCAGCAATTGGTCTCTTACTTCATTTGATCGGTATACAACCTGCATGGTAAGTTTGCTGGTATCATTGGTGAGTTTTTCAAACTCCAGAAATTCGAGCTGAACACCAAAGGTTGCGGTTTCCATTTCAAATGTGCGCGTGATTTTTTGGTTGGGAATAAATGTATGTATAGTGCCATTAAATCCGTATTTATTTCCTTTTGGATCGGTTGTTTCAAAATGATAGCTCCCGTGCTTTTTGTTTTCAAGTTTCAGCACTTTGGTCCCCATCCATTGTTCAACTATTTCAGGATCTTCGTAGGCTTTAAAAAGCAGTTCCACCGGCAGATCAAATTCGCGTGTAATGGTTAATTCCTGTTTGCCGTCTTCGGCATGGATCTTTGTTTTTAATTCCATATTATTTCTTTTTATATTTCTTCATAATAGATTCAAGTTTATTAAATCGGTCGTCCCATATTTTGCGGAAGGGCTCAATAAAGTCGGCTACTTTTTTCATTTTTTTAGCGTTGAGGTGATAGTAAATCTCCCTGCCGTTTTGTTCCTGTTTAAGTAATTCGCATTCGGTAAGAATTTGCAGGTGTTTTGAAACCGTGGGTCGTGCGGTATCAAAATTGGAAGCAATGGCTCCGGCTGTCATTGATTGTGAAGCAACCAATAAAAGTATTGTTCTTCGGGTGGGATCGGCTATGGCCTGGAATACATCTCGTCTTAAGTCCATTTATGTAGTTATTTGACTACAAATATATGTGTAGCTATTTAACTACGCAAATTTATTTTCTTAAGAAATGATTTTCATGAGGTAAAGAAATTTACTTGTTTGTTTTAAGGTGCTGATCACTCTCAAAGACCGGGAGGTGAATAAATTTGCCGTAGTCAACTGTTTGGATGGAGTTGACAGCGATAACACTGGCTTTATTAAGTTGTTTAACTAGTTCTACCAGATTTTTTTATTTTTATAATACCGGTTTTATATAAGTCTAATGCTTTTTTCACTATAGTTTCAATGGTTTTTAAAGGGAGATCTTTTTGGGGGCCAACCCTAAAAATTTTCATGCGTGCGCGATCGCCTGTTTCTAATTTTGGGTGATCAAGGTGTTTACCTTCTACCATTAAAATATAAGGCTCATTGGTTTTTTTATCGGTCCATAAATAGCAAAACATTTTTTTCTTGTAGCAGAAGCATGGCATTCCGTATTTAACCGTTTCAGTAATTTGATCATCTTGTTTTAGAATGATGCCGCGCAAAGCAAGTAAACAACTTTTGTTTGGTTCGGGTTGGCTTGAGTAAAAATTATCGAGATCTATTATCATTTCTGAACCTCGCTTCTTATTCGTTTAAAATCGCGCACAAGTGTAGCCATGTGTTCCATAACGGGCTCAAATTTCCCCGTGCTGCGTACCAAATCCCATTCGCGATCAATAGTAGCTTGATCGGGATATTCGCCAATCCATATTACATCGGGCATGTTAGTTGGAGAAGCATAGTCATTACGCTTAACGCATTTCATTACACGACCCGGACGCACACCAATTTTTTTAAGCACATCACAAGCATGAATTCTCCATTCAAGAACCTCTTTTTCTTTTCCGGGTTTTGCGTAATAGTAATTTTGTATGACGATCGTATTTTCTTTACTTGAATTATTGGTGTTATTGTTGCAGGAAACAGCAAGCACCAAGAGGCATGAGTAGAGCAGGATTGAGATTCTTTTAAGCATGTTATTTCCTCAAGATTTTTTCCATTGTTTTTCCTTTAGCCAATTCATCCACCAGTTTATCTAAATAACGGATTTTTTGCATAAGCTTGTCTTCAATATCTTCGACACGGTATCCGCAAATGACACCGGTTATCATTGAAATGTTT